>NZ_CAJJIB010000008.1:0-178317 GCF_905187495.1 Streptococcus mitis
GTTAGATTTTTTCTGTCTAACTCTTGGGGTGCAGTACACATTCGCCTTCTTTTTATATATCTGTCAATGGTGTTGCGGTATCCGGTGAGGTATCGTAAACCTTAAAGTCTACTCCTACACCTAAATCAGCTTGTGCTAGCTGATTAACCATGGTCATGTGAGCCAGTTCCTTGATATTGTTTTCCTTAGATAAATGCCCAAGGTAGATCCTCTTAGTGCGGTTTCCCAAGGTACGAATCATAGCTTCAGCACCGTCCTCGTTAGAAAGGTGACCGAGATCCGATAGGATTCGTTGTTTTAATCGCCAAGCGTAAGAACCTGCTCGCAAAATCTCTACATCATGGTTGGACTCGATAAGATAGCCATCTGCATTTTCGACAATTCCTGCCATTCGATCACTAACATAACCTGTATCAGTCAGCATGACAAAACTCTTATCATCCTTCATAAAGCGATAGAACTGCGGTGCGACTGCATCATGGCTTACACCAAAACTCTCGATGTCGATATCTCCAAAGGTTTTGGTTTTGCCCATTTCAAAGATGTGCTTTTGCGAAGAATCTACCTTGCCAAGATACTTGCTATTTTCCATAGCCTGCCAGGTCTTTTCATTGGCATACAAATCCATACCATACTTGCGAGCTAAAACACCCACTCCATGGATATGGTCAGAATGCTCATGGGTAATCAAGATGGCATCCAAGTCTTCTGGCTTGCGATTTATTTCAGCAAGTAGGCTGGTGATTTTCTTACCAGATAAGCCTGCATCCACTAAAAGTTTCTTTTTTGGGGTTTCCAGATAAAAGGAATTTCCACTGGAACCCGACGCTAAAATACTGTATTTAAAGCCTGTTTCACTCATTCTAGTCTTCTACTTCATCCTCCCATACTTCTTCCTTCACTGCATCCTTATCATAAGGGAGCACAATGGTAAAGGTTGATCCCTTACCATATATACTCTTGGCCCAAATAAAACCATTATGTTGTTTGATAATTTCTTTAGCAATAGCTAGACCTAGCCCAGTTCCACCTTGGGCACGACTTCTAGCACGATCCACACGGTAGAAACGGTCAAAGATACGAGGCAAATCCTGCTTAGGAATACCCAAGCCTTGGTCTGAGATGGATAAAATCATCTGATCATCAGTTGTCTTCATGGTCACTGTGATTTTTCCACCATCTGGAGAATATTTAATGGCATTGTTGAGAATATTATCAATCACCTGCGTCATCTTGTCTGTATCAATTTCAATCCAGACAGAGGTAATCGGATAATCTCTCACCAATTCATATTTCTTCTCTTCATCTGGTCCCCTCATCTTATCAAAACGGTTAAGGATAAAGGTAATAAAGGCAGTGAAGTTAATCAGTTCCACGTCTAGGTGAGTGGTTGCATTGTCAATACGTGAAAGATGGAGAAGATCTGTCACCATTCGCATCATACGGTTGGTTTCGTCTAGAGATACCTTGATAAAGTCTGGTGCGACAGGTTCTGACAAGGCCCCCTCATCCAAGGCTTCAAGATAGGATTTTACGCTAGTCAGAGGCGTTCGTAGCTCATGACTAACGTTGGAAACAAAGAGTCTCCGTTCGCGTTCCTCCTTCTCCTGCTCCGTCGTATCGTGTAAAACAGCAACCAAACCAGAAATAAAGCCAGACTCACGACGAACCAAGGCAAAACGTACACGAAGGCTCAGATATTCACCATTGTCATCCTGAGAATCAATCATGAGCTCAGGAATTTGGGTAATCAAATCACGAAGTTCATACTCATCTTCAATCTGAAGCAATTCTAGAATACTTTTATTGAGAACCTCTTCCTTCTGAACACCTAGCTGTTTCTTGGCCATGTCGTTAATCATAGTAATCTTGCCACGACGATTGGTCGCAAGAACTCCGTCTGTCATGTATGAGAGGATACTGTGTAATCGTTTACTCTCTTGTTCCAGATTTTCTTGGGTCAAGCGGATTACTTCTGATAAATCATTAAGATTATTGGTAATATTAGTGATTTCAGAGCTTCCCTGCATATCCAATACCTGAGAATAATCTCCTGCAATCAAGTCTTTAACTTTTTGATTAATTTGCTTCAACCGAATATTATCTCGCCGATTTTCTAGCAAAAGCAAGGTAACAATCAAGATAAAACCCAATAAAATTAAAATGAAGATAAAATCACTAGTAAGAATATTTTTTCTAATCAATTCAATCATTATTTCTCATATAATAACCAACACCACGACGTGTTAGGATATACTCTGGACGACTAGGTGTATCTTCAATCTTCTCACGCAAACGTCTGATAGTTACGTCAACAGTCCGAACATCTCCGAAATAATCATACCCCCAGACCGTTTCAAGCAAGTGTTCACGGGTAATCACTTGACCAATATGAGAAGCCAAGTGGTACAAGAGTTCAAATTCACGGTGGGTCAAGTCTAGTTCTTCACCATATTTTTTAGCCACATAGGCATCTGGTACAATCTCCAAGTCCCCAATTTGCAAAGGTTGGGTTTTCTTTTCATCTGACTCTTGATTATCTACAGAAACCAAGTCCGTACGACGAAGAAGAGCTTTAACACGCGCCTGCAACTCACGATTTGAGAAGGGTTTTGTCACATAGTCATCCGCCCCAAGCTCTAAACCGATAACCTTATCAAACTCACTGTCTTTAGCTGACAGCATGATAATAGGTACACTACTAGTCTTACGAATAGTCTTTGCAACTTCTAAACCATCAATTTCGGGAAGCATCAAATCCAGAATAATAATATCTGGTTGCTCTGCTTCAAATTGTTCTAGCGCTTCACGACCGTTAAAAGCAGTTACAACCTCGTAACCTTCCTTGGTCATATTAAACTTGATAATATCCGAGATTGGTTTTTCATCATCTACAATTAATATTTTTTTCATTTGTTCACCTTTTTCTCTACTATTATATCAAAAAAATAACAAGAAAACACAATAGCTAGTCTTTGCTACTGTCTAACTTGGCCTTTTGCATAGGCCTGCCAGATTTTTTGTTGGGGTTTAGCAAGTGGGTAATTCTTAAACTCTTTTGGTGAAAGCCAGCGAACTTCCCTATCTGAAAACTCATGGAAGTCAGTCACCTGACCTGCTACAATTTGAACATGCCACTTGCGATGACTAAAGACATGCTTGACAGTCTCAAAACAAATATCAAACCAATCAACATCTAGGTCATAGTCCTGCTGGAAACTCTCTTCTGGACTGGGACCAAAGTTCACATTTTCTTCTGCAACCTGATGAAAGAGGTCAAACTGCTCTTCTTGCGAAAAGTTATCAACTTCTATCAATGGGAAATGCCAAAAACCTGCCAATAGCTTTTCACTTTCATTTTTTTCAAGTAAAAATTGTCCCTGTGTATTTTTGACCACCAAGGCTTTAAGATAAATAGGGACAGGCTTTTTCTTGGGAGCCTTGATTGGATAACGGTCCATGGTGCCATTCTGATATGCCACACTAAAGTCCTTAACTGGGCTTTCTTCTGGTCTGGGATTTACAGGAGACTCAATATCCGAACCCAAGTCCATCAAGGCTTGGTTAAAGTCACCTGGCCGTTCTGGGTCAATCAGGATTTCCATCATTGCCTGAAAAATTTTACGATTACTTGGAATCCCAATATCGTGGTTGACTTCAAATAGACGCGCCAAAACACGCATGACATTACCATCTACAGCTGGCTCAGGCAAGTTAAAAGCAATACTGGAAATGGCTCCTGCTGTATAAGGACCAATCCCTTTCAAGCTGGAAATTCCTTCATAGGTATTTGGAAATTGACCACCAAAGTCAGTCATAATCTGCTGGGCTGCAGCCTGCATATTGCGTACTCGAGAATAATAACCCAAACCTTCCCAAGCCTTCAACAAACGCTCTTCAGGCGCATTCGCCAAACTTTCTACTGTTGGAAACCAGTCCAAGAATCGATCGTAATAAGGAATAACCGTATCCACCCTGGTCTGCTGGAGCATGATTTCAGATACCCAGATGTGATAAGGATTTTTACTTCTTCGCCAGGGTAAATCTCTTTTGTTTTCATCATACCAGGCAAGAAGTTTCTCACGGAAAGAAACAATCTTCTCCTCTGGCCACATGACAATACCGTATTCTTTCAAATCTAACATATCTCTAGTATAACACAGAAGATTCTAACTGTCCTTTTCCTAGTATTAATACTCTTCGAAAATCTCTTCAAACCACGTCAACGTCGCCTTGCCGTACTCAAGTACAGCCTGCGGCTAGTTTCCTAGTTTGCTCTTTGATTTTCATTGAGTATAAAAAACCTCTTCCCAAGGGAAAGAGGACTAAATCTTATTGATGAACAGCTTGGGCTGCTGTGATAAGGGTTAACTTGTAAACATCATCTGCATTACATCCACGAGAAAGGTCGTTAACTGGCTTGTTCAAACCTTGCAAAACAGGACCAACAGCCGCAAAACCACCGAGACGTTCGGCCATCTTGTAGCCGATATTTCCTGCCTCGATACCTGGGAAGATGAAGACATTTGCTTGACCAGCTACTGTACTTCCAGGAGCTTTCAAAGCTGCAGTTTCAGGAACAAAGGCTGCATCAAATTGCAACTCACCATCGATTTCAAGGTCAGGGCGCAAGTCGTGAGCAATTTTAGTTGCTTCAACAACCTTATCAACGCTTTCACCAAATCCAGAACCTTTAGTAGAATAGCTCAGCATGGCAATTTTAGGTTCGATGCCAAACATCTTAGCTGTGATTGCTGAATTAATAGCAATTTCAGCCAAGGCTTCTGCATCTGGATTGATATTGATGGCACAGTCTCCAAACAGATAACGTTCAGTACCACGAACCATGAGAAAGGCACCTGAAGTACGAGTTACATTTGGACGAGTTTTGATGATTTGAAGGGCTGGACGAACTGTTGAAGCTGTTGAGTGAATCGCTCCTGACACCATCCCATCAACCAAGCCCAAGTAAACCAACATAACACCAAAATAGTTGACATCTTCAACCAAAACCTTGCGTGCATCTTCTTCAGACATTTTACCCTTACGACGTTCTACCAAGGCAGCAACCATTTCTTCAAATTTATCGTAGTGTTGAGGGTCGATTACTTCATAACCATCCTCGATGCCTTCGATTTCAAGATAAATTTTAATTTTTTCAGGATTTCCAAGCAAAACAGGAATCACTTCTGTTTCTTTTACCAGGCGTTTAGTTGCTTGAAGAATACGAGGTTCTTCCCCTTCAGGGAGAACGATACGAGCATTTTTACCAACCAAGTTGGCTTTGAGACTTTCAAAAACTTCCATGAGTTTTCTCCTTTAAGAAAATAAATTATACTCTAAACAGTTTTTATAGAGTATTAGTTGATAACTGAGTAATAAGGTTACTGAAATCATCCGGCAAGGGACTTTCTAACTGCAAGTCTTGCTTTAAAAATGGATGATAAAAATTTAAGGAATGGCAATGCAGGGCCTGGCGCTGAATTCCATCATCTAGACTACCACCGTACAAGTCATCTCCCAACAAAGGAAAACCAATATGAGAAAAATGGACTCGGATTTGGTGGGTTCGCCCAGTGTGCAGGCGAATATCGACCAAGTGAATATTTCCATAAGAAGCTACAATCTTGTAAGAAGTATGGGCATACTTTCCACCTTTAGCCACCCGTCTGGTGATAATAGAGTCTTCATCACGCGCAATCGGAGCAATAATTTCTCCCTCTTGCTCCAAGTGTCCATCACCTTTAACCAAAGCAAAGTAGCGTTTTTCAATGGACTTCTTCTGTAACTGCTTGTCTAATCGTGCGTGGGCATAGCCGTGCTTGGCAAAGAGCATCAAGCCAGAAGTATCTCTATCAAGCCTGGTTACAATGTGAACCTGCTGATTTTCGTAATTTTGCTTGACGTAGTAACCCTTGATAAAATTAGCGATGGTATTGGAGTGATTGACACTAGGAATAGAAGCCACTCCATAGGGTTTATTTAAGACTAGAAAATGGTCATCCTCATAGAGAATATCCAGTGGGCGCTCGATAGCTTCTAGAGTTTCAAAGCCTTCCTCAGGGGGAATATCAATGACAACGCGGTCTCTAATATCCAATAGATAAGTTGCATTTTGAGGTTGGTCATTGACCAGAATAGCTCCGCCTCGAAACTTAATCTTGGCCAGAAGCCCCTTAGAAACCTCGTGCTTTTTTAAGAAGGTCTTAACCTTGACATGTTCGTCTGCGATAAATTCAAACCTCATTCGTCCACCTCGCCGATAAAAGCATCCTTAACGCGGTTCCAGAAACTGGTATGGCTCGGTGATGCGACAAAGTGAATCTTATGATGGTCGATTTGATACTCAATTCGTTCAATATTTCGGAAGGAATAAACGCTATTGTCAACCGAAATGGTATGGTAATCGTTTCTCGTTGGAATGAGTTCAATCTTATCCTTCTTAGGAACAATAATGGACGAACCAAGCGTTCGATAGACCCGATTATTGAGGCTGGCAATTTCCGTTAATTGCAAAGCTTCAATGGTTGGGTGTAAAACAGCTCCACCAAGCGACTTGTTATAGGCTGTACTACCAGTCGGAGTTGAAACTGTTAGCCCATCTCCACGAAAACGTTCAAAGTGGACACCGTTAATCACAACATCCGCCACCATGGTTCGATCAGACCTGCGGATGCTGGCTTCATTTAGTGCTCTAAAAATCTTCACTTCCCCATTTTCAAGAAAAACCTTCACATTCAGAACAGGGTATGATACCTTTGCCCCAGTATCTAGCTGCAAATTAGTCACTAGCTTGTCCAACTCAAAATCACGGTAGTCCGTATAGAAGCCCAAATGTCCAGTGTGAACACCAATGAAGCGGACCTTGTCAAGCTGATTTTCGTACTTATGAAAGGCCGACAAGAGCATACCATCCCCACCGATGGAAATGACAATATCCGGATTGGTATCATTGAGTATAAACTGATTTCTCTTCAAACGATCTCGCAATTCATACAAAACCCTTTGACTCTGCGGTTTTCTATTAGCTATCAGGTCAATTCGTTTACCTGTATTCTTCATCTGTATCGTCACTGTTTCCTACACCGTCATTTAATTTTCTACTCAAAGGATCAAAAAGAGCCTGGGCTTCCTGGATATCATCTCGAATTTTACCCATTTCTTCATCCAATTGATGGGCAATTTTGGCAGTAATTTCCAGTCGCTTCTTAATCTCCTCTGGGAAATCCCCTTGGTACTTGTAGTTGAGAGAATGTTCTATCGTTGCCCAAAAATTCATAGCCAAGGTACGAATTTGAATTTCCGCCAAAATGGTCTTAGCTCCATTAATGGTATCAACCGAATATTCAACTACCACATGATAGGAACGATAGCCTGAGGATTTTCGATGAGTAATGTAATCACGCTCCTGTATGATCCGCATATCCTGACGTTTGCGCAAAATTTCCACTACTTCCTTGACGTCATCTACAAACTGAACCATCACACGCAAACCAGCAATATCTTGCAAATCGTGTTCCAAGGTCGCATAAGTAATGCCACGACGAACCATTTTTTCCCTGATGCTCTCAATTGGCTTGACTCGACCAGTCACAAACTCAATAGGAGAATGCTTATTTTGCTTACGATATTGCTTCCGAATACCACGTAGTTTAATCTTTAACTCACCAACAGCTTGAATGTAAGGATCTAGAAATTCTTCCCATTCTAAGGTCATATATTCTCCCTTGTTCTCATATTATCCTTCAAAAATATCTTTGATTTTTTCTCCAGATTCATATACAATAAATACAATGCTTATTATACCATAAATCCGCTTTCAACGATAAAGAAAAGGTAAGAAAAATGAAACATTTAGAAATTGAATTGAAAACACTCTTGAAAAAAGATGAATACAATCGTCTAAAAGACCAGTTCACAGACGTCACTCCTGTTCTTCAAAAAAATTACTACATAGATACGCCTGATTTTGAACTGCGAGAAAAGAAAGTTGCTATGCGCATTCGAACCTTTGAAGACTGGGCAGAATTGACACTCAAAGTCCCGCAAAGTGTTGGAAACATGGAATACAACCAAAAATTGCAACTAAAAGATGCTGAAAACTATCTGAGCAAGAAAGAACTTCCTCAAGGGATAGTACTGGATGAATTGGCGAAACATGGTATTAAAACTAGTGAATGGCAGATTCTTGGTTGTCTAACGACACTTCGCTATGAAATGCAAACAGCTATTGGTCTCATGGCGTTGGATGAAAGTCAGTACTTTGATATTACAGATTACGAATTAGAGCTTGAAATCGAGAATCACGAGCAAGGGAAACAGGATTTCCAACAATTTTTAGAGGAAAATCAGATTGATTATCAAAAAGCTCCCTCAAAATTGGTTCGATTTGTCAAAAGCATGAAAAATAGCTGAAATAATCTCTATTTTTTGGTAAAATAGAAAAGATAAAATACAAAAATCCCAGTTCATATAGGCTAGGCATATATAACTAGGATTTAAAAAGTTTACAGAGGACGGTCTATAATGTCAGATAGAAAAAACATGAAACTTTTCGCACTCAACTCTAACCAAGAAATTGCACAGAAAATTGCTCAAGCTGTTGGTGTACCGCTTGGAAAACTATCATCACGTCAATTTTCAGACGGAGAAATCCAAGTGAATATTGAAGAAAGTGTCCGTGGTTATGATGTTTACATCATCCAATCAACAAGTTTCCCTGTTAACAACCACCTAATGGAATTGTTAATCATGGTTGATGCTTGTGTTCGCGCAAGTGCCCACAGTATCAACGTTGTTCTTCCATATTTTGGCTATGCACGTCAAGACCGCATCGCTTCACCACGTGAGCCACTTACAGCTAAACTAGTTGCCAATATGCTGGTTAAAGCTGGTGTTGATCGTATCCTTACACTTGATTTACATGCCGTTCAGGTTCAAGGATTCTTTGATATTCCTGTCGATAACCTTTTCACAGTTCCCCTATTTGCAAAACATTATTGCGATAAGGGCTTACTTGGCTCAGATGTTGTTGTTGTTAGCCCTAAAAATTCAGGTGTGAAACGTGCTCGTAGCTTGGCTGAATATCTTGATGCTCCTATCGCCATTATCGACTACCCACAAGACGATGCAACTCGCAACGAAGGCTATATCATCGGTGATGTTGAAGGTAAGAAAGCTATCTTGATTGACGATATTTTAAATACAGGACGTACCTTCTCTGAAGCAGCTAAAATCGTTGAACGTGAAGGAGCTACAGAAATTTATGCTGTTTCTAGCCATGGTCTCTTCGTTGAAGGTGCTGCTGAACTTCTTGATAATACTAAGATTAAAGAAATTCTTGTGACTGATTCAGTAGCAACAAAAGAAAAAACTCCTAAAAACGTATGCTACATCACTGCTAGTGAGTTAATTGGTGATGCTATCGTCCGTATCCACGAAAGAAAACCAGTCAGCCCACTCTTTGCCTACAATAAAAAGAAATAAGGTGATTCTTTGATTTATTTGGACAATGCTGCAACGACTCCCATGTCAGCAGTTGCTATCTCAGCTATGACCAAGGTTATGCAAGAAACTCATGGCAATCCATCTAGTATTCATGGTCATGGTCGTCAAGCTGGTAAACTCTTACGCGAAGCCCGTCAGGAACTAGCCCAGTTACTGGGAACAAAACCTCAACATATCTTTTTCACTTCTGGTGGGACTGAAGGCAACAATACTGCTATCATTGGCTACTGCCTTCGTCATCAAGAACAAGGAAAACACATCATCACAACTGCCATTGAGCACCATGCCGTCCTTGAAACCATTGATTACTTGGTTCAACACTTTGGGTTTGAAGCAACTATTATCCAGCCAGAAAATCAAGAAATCACAGCCCAACAAATTCAAAGGGCTTTACGTGACGATACGATTTTGGTTTCTACCATGTTTGCCAATAACGAGACAGGAAACCTACTGCCCATTGCTGAAATTGGCCAAATACTCAAGCAACACCCAGCCGCCTATCATGTCGATGCAGTTCAGGCTATTGGTAAAATCCCTATACACCCAGAAGAATTGGGCATTGATTTTCTCACTGCTTCTGCCCACAAGTTCCATGGTCCTAAGGGAATCGGTTTTCTCTACGCTTCTAGCATGGACTTTGATTCCTATCTCCATGGTGGAGACCAAGAACAGAAAAAACGTGCAGGAACTGAAAATTTAGCTGCCATAATAGGCATGGTTGCAGCCCTAAAAGATGGCATAGAAAAACAAGAAGAACATTTTCAACATGTACAAAATCTAGAAACTGCCTTTCTGGCAGAGCTAGAGGGCATTCAATATTACCTGAATAGAGGTGAACACCATCTACCTTATGTTCTCAATATTGGATTTCCTGGTCAGAAAAATGACCTCTTACTCCTCCGTCTAGATTTGGCTGGAATTTCAATCTCTACTGGCTCAGCCTGCACTGCGGGCATTGTACAATCCAGCCATGTTCTTGAAGCCATGTACGGGGTAAATTCAGAACGTCTGAAGGAATCCGTTCGTATCAGTTTGTCGCCAGAAAATACTGTTGAAGACCTACATACCCTCGCAAAAACCTTAAAAGAAATTATCGGAGGTTAGCCATATGGCATTTGAAAAAACCATTCAGTTAAAAAATTGTCGTTACGACTACACTCTTAGCCCTTCTGTTAAAAAATTCACCCTTAAGGACAATACTTTTTTTGAGACTAAGGTTGGTAACTATGAATTGACTCGCCTTTTGGAAAAAGTTCCGAACAGCGGTGAGGGATTCCAACTCAAAATCATCATTAACAAGGAACTTACAGGTGCTAAAATCAATATCACTGACAAGTTTGGGCTACGTCTAGTTGATATTTTCAAATCAGAAGACCACCACATTCATCAAGAAAAATTCTATTTCCTCATGGATAGCTTAGTAGAGCGTGGTGTCTTTACAAAATCGGAAAGATAGGTCCCATATGTTTGAACTGACCTATAAGGACAACTATCATGTAGAGCGTACACTCAAGTATGAGGATTATGAAGCTCTCATGCTGGCTCTGTCAGGATGTGTGACCCTACCAGATACACTTTATGTGACTTCTCTGACTTTTAAGGGCCAGAAAGTTTATCAAGGGCTGGTCGGAGACCTCTACCGTTTTCTATCACATGCAGATTTTTTACATCAAAACTAAGATTTTTCTTAGTTTTTTCTTATTTTTGTTGATTTTTTCACAATGTTTCTATAAAATAGAAGAATAGAAAGGTTGTGATTTTGTGAAAGATAAACAGTCTGCTATTCCAAAAGCTACAGCGAAAAGACTCTCTCTCTACTATCGAATTTTTAAGAGATTTCATGCAGAAAAGATTGAACGTGCCAACTCTAAGCAAATTGCAGAGGCCATTGGAATTGATTCAGCGACCGTACGTCGTGATTTTTCCTATTTTGGTGAACTGGGTCGTCGTGGCTTTGGCTACGATGTCAAAAAACTGATGACATTTTTTGCCGATTTGCTCAATGATAACTCCATTACCAATGTCATGCTGGTAGGTATTGGAAATATGGGTCATGCCCTTCTCCACTACCGCTTCCACGAACGTAACAAGATGAAGATTATCATGGCCTTTGACCTAGATGACCATCCTGAAGTCGGTACCCAAACTCCTGATGGAATTCCCATTTACGGGATTTCTCAAATCAAGGATAAAATCAAGGATGCTGATGTGAAGACTGCTATCCTGACCGTTCCCAGCGTCAAGTCACAAGAGGTTGCCAATCTCTTAGTAGATGCTGGCGTGAAAGGAATTCTCAGTTTTTCACCAGTCCATCTGCATTTACCAAAAGACGTGGTCGTTCAGTATGTCGATTTGACAAGTGAACTCCAAACCCTCCTCTACTTCATGCGAAAAGAGGATTAGAAAGCGAAAATCATTTTATGAAAAAACCAGTTATTGGGATTACAGGAAACGAAAAAACTCATCCAGATGATGACATCATGATGAGCTACGCAGCAAAAGGCTTTGTTGAAGGCGTTAAAGACGCTGGAGGTATTCCCATCATCCTACCGATTGGTGATCAAGAAATGGCCTGCCACTATATCAGTATGATTGATAAGCTCATCTTGACAGGTGGACAAAATGTTGATCCAAAATTCTATGGTGAACCAAAAACCATCGATAGCGATGACTACCACCTTCAAAGGGATATCTTTGAACTGGCCCTCATCAAGGAAGCTATTAAACAGAAAAAGCCAATTTTTTCTGTCTGCCGTGGAACTCAACTCTTTAACGTTGCCATGGGTGGAACTTTGTACCAAGATATCGAAGATCACTGGCAGGATTGTTCTGCCGAATACACAACTCAACGCTTGGTGACAGAACCTGATACAGTTCTTCGAAAAATCTATGGAGAAATCTCCCATATCAACTCCTTCCACCACCAGAGCATCAAGGATTTAGCACCAAATTTAAAGATTGCGGCTCATGATCCTAAAGATGGTATTATAGAAGCTGTTATGAGTACGGATGATGTCTCCTTTCTCGGTGTCCAATGGCACCCAGAATTTCTATTTGAAAATCGCCCCAAAGATAAAAACCTCTTTGACTATGTCGTTAATGAACTTTAGATTAAATCTGTTTTTTCACGGTAACTAAAGTAACTAGAATGTGAGACAATCAAATGGTCCAAGAGGACAATCCCCATCAGGTCACAGGCGTCTTTTACAAGTTTTGTAACATGATCATCATTTCGGCTAGGGGCTACCGCTCCTGAAGGATGGTTGTGAACCAATATGAGAGAAGTCGCCATATGCTTGATAGCATAGTGAAGAATCTCTCGCGGCTCAGCGATACTACGAGTTGCAGAACCGATAAAAATGGTCTGTTGATGGATGATTTGATTTTGAGTATTGAGATAGAGCGCCACCAGGTGCTCTTGTTTTTTATGTCCCAACTCCTGCTGCATCTTCTTGGCCAACTTTTGGCTACTGAGAATACTTTCCATCTCAAGGGTCTCGTATTTGTGAATACGATGACCCAGTTCAATCATAGCTTGTAATTCAACGGCCTTAACACGTCCAATACCTGACAGACTCTGCAATTCCTGCAGGGTCATTTTTTTCAAATCTGTTAAGCTTGAAAGATTGCTCAAGACTTTCTGGGCAATTTCAAAAACGCTGGCTTGCCGTGTTCCTGTCCTAAGTAAAATAGCTAGCAACTCTTGATTACTGAGCGCTTCCACTCCTTCCTTGGCCAGCCTTTCTCTTGGTAATAGTGAATCTTCTTGGAATGAAATACTGTACATAAAAATCCTCCTCACTTTATTATTCGTGAGAAGGATGGAAAATTAGATTTTTTTCTCAATTGGAGCCACACTGGCTAAAAGTTTTTTCAAACCTACTTCTGGGAAATTGATTTTCAATTCCTGCGTAGCACCGCTACCTGAAACTTCCAGAACAGTTCCCTCTCCCCATTTCTTGTGGAGGGCAATGTCACCAATGGACCAATTTGCCTCGCTAGACGCTGATTTTGCTCCAGCTGTAAATTGACCAAACGGGAGACCGCTTGACTGAATAGTTTTTGGGGCCGCACTGCGTTTACGGTCTTGGAGGGCCTGCGCCAAACTCATACCTTGACCAAAGGCGAGACCACCACTGCTATAAGATGCCTTAAAGCTTGTATTTACAGGACGAGCCAGACCTTGATACTCAAGTAAGTCTGAGCTGATTTCGTTAATAAAACGAGTCGGACGGTTGTAGTTGGTACGACCAAAAAGCAGGCGCGAATTGGCATTTGTCAAATAGAGAATTTTCTCTGCACGCGTAATTCCTACATAGGCCAGACGGCGTTCTTCTTCTAATTCATCTGGATCTTCAGCCGCACGACTAAGTGGAAAGACATTTTCTTCCATCCCAATCAAAAAGACAACTGGAAACTCGAGACCTTTAGCAGCGTGTAGGGTCATCAGGGTCACTTCTGATGTCTCCTGACTACCTGAATCTGTGTCCGCAATCAAGGCTAAGTCATTTAAGAAACGACTCAGTTTGTCCAAACCAGTTTCCTCTTCTGGCACATCAGAGGTATCATCAAAGTTTTTCGTCACAGAAAGGAACTCTTCGATATTTTCAACCCGAGCCTTACTTTCTAGAGTCGCTTGAGCATTGAGAATATCGACGTAACCTGTTTTTTCTAGAACAGCCTCAACCAACTCTGTAATAGTTAAGTGGTCTAGCTGCTCCCGCAAATCTAACATCATATTTGCAAAATCCCAGATAGACTGGGCTGCCTTACCCTTGATACCAGACAACATAATATTGGCTGAAGCATCTAGCATGGACATGTCTTGCATGTTCGCAAAGTCACGGATTTTCTCAACTGTACCTGGCCCAATTCCACGCTTCGGTTCGTTGATAATACGCTCAAAACTGAGATTGTCACTCAAATTAGCAATGAGATTGAGGTAAGCGATAATATCACGGATTTCCTTACGGCTGTAGAACTTTGTCCCACCAACCATGGTATAAGGGATATTTGACTTGAGCAAGGCTTCCTCAATAGTACGGGACTGCGCATTAGTACGATAGAGAACTGCAAAATCCTTGTGAAGGAAGTTTTGACTGCGACCAAGTTCATCAATAGTTTTAGCCACAAATACAGCCTCATCTAGTTCATCATTGGCACGATAGTAAACGATTTGCTCCCCATCAGCATTTTGAGTCCAGAGATTCTTAGGACGGCGATTTTTATTGTTTTTAATGACCTCGTTGGCCGCTTGGAGAATAGTTTTAGTTGAACGGTAATTCTCCTCCAACAAAACAACCTTGGCTTGGGGATAATCCTTTTCAAAGTCCAAGATATTCTGCATATCAGCACCACGCCAACCGTAGATAGACTGATCCGCATCCCCAACCACACAGATGTTTTTAAAGCGCGAAGCCAAGAGTTTGACCAATTGGTACTGGGCATGGTTGGTATCTTGGTATTCATCAACGTGGATGTATTGAAACTTCTGCTGATAGTAGGTCAAGACATCAGGATTCTGATCAAAGAGACGCAGGGTCAGCATAATCAAATCATCAAAGTCAACCGACTCCGACTGACGAAGCTCTTTTTGATAAGCAGTATAACACTGGGCCACGATTTGCGTGTACATATCACCAGCTTGAGCAGCATAAGCCACATCATCAATCAAATCATTCTTAGCATTGGAAATGGTCCCTAAAATGCTCCGTTCATTCCATTTTTTAGGATCCAAGTTCAACTGTTTGAGAATGCGTTTCATGAGCGTCCGCTGTTCACCAGGATCTACAATAGTGAAATTGCGGTTGTAGCCAATATGGTCCGCATCGCGACGCAAAATACGAACACACATGGAGTGGAAGGTCGCAATCAGACAGTCCTGAGTGGCTGGATTGAGGCTATAAGCACGCTCCTTCATCTCACGCGCAGCCTTATTAGTAAAGGTAATGGCCAAGATATTCCACGGATTGATCAGCTTTTCATCAATCAGATAGGCAATGCGGTGGGTCAAAACTCGGGTCTTTCCAGAACCAGCCCCCGCCATAATCAACAAGGGACCTTCTGTCGTTTGCACCGCCTCAGCCTGACGGTCATTCATTCCATTTAATAATGCGTTCATCTTCTCTTCCTTACTCTTGAAGTCAATATTTCTATTATATCAGAATTCAGGGAAAATATCTTTACCTAGACTGGTTACGTGTAGAAGGCAACTTCTTATATTTAGATAAAAAATGAGCTTGGATAGTATTTCCAAACTCATTTTTTACTCAATGAAAATCGAAGTGCAAACTAGGAAGCTAGCCGCAGGCTGTACTTGAGTACGGTAAGGTAAAGCTGACGTGGTTTGAATTTGATTTTCGAAGAGTATAAAGTCAATTACAATATACTAGAACAAGCCTAATACTGTTCCATCGCTTTCAACATCCATGTTGAGGGCTGCTGGTCGTTTTGGAAGTCCTGGCATGGTCATAACATCACCAGTTAAGGCAACGATGAAGCCTGCACCTAATTTTGGTACCAATTCACGAATGGTAATTTCAAAGTTTTCAGGTGCTCCAAGGGCATTTGGATTGTCTGAGAAACTATATTGAGTCTTAGCCATACAGATTGGCAATTTGTCCCAACCGTTTTGAACGATTTGAGCGATTTGTGTTTGAGCTTTTTTCTCAAAGTTTACTTTGCTACCACGGTAGATTTCAGTAACAATCTTTTCAATCTTTTCTTGGACAGAAAGGTCATTGTCATACAAACGTTTATAGTTAGCTGGGGTTTCAGCGATAGTCTTCACAACTGCTTCGGCAAGAGCTACTCCTCCTTCTGCGCCATCAGCCCAGACACTTGCTAGTTCAACTGGTACATTAATTGAGGCACAAAGTTCTTTTAAGGCTGCAATTTCAGCTTCTGTATCAGATACAAATTCGTTAATCGCAACAACTGCTGGAATACCGAACTTACGGATGTTCTCAACATGGCGTTTCAAGTTGGCAAAACCTGCACGAACCGCCTCCACATTTTCCTCTGTGAGAGCGTCTTTAGCCACACCACCATTCATCTTAAGAGCACGAAGGGTTGCGACAATAACTACCGCATCTGGAGAAGTTGGCAAGTTTGGTGTCTTGATATCAAGGAATTTCTCAGCACCAAGGTCTGCACCAAAACCAGCTTCAGTAACTGTGTAATCAGCCAAGTGAAGGGATGTGCTTGTTGCCAAGACTGAATTACATCCATGAGCGATATTGGCAAATGGACCACCGTGTACAAAGGCAGGTGTACCATAAATTGTCTGAACCAAGTTTGGCTTAATAGCATCCTTCAAAATCAATGCTAAAGCACCTTCAACCTGCAAATCGCCTACAGAAACAGGTGTACGGTCGTAACGATAACCGATAACGATATTGGACAAACGGCGTTTCAAGTCCTCGATATCCGTAGCCAAGCAAAGAATTGCCATGATCTCTGAAGCAACTGTAATGTCAAAGCCATCCTCACGTGGAATACCATTTAGAGGCCCACCAAGCCCAACAGTCACATGGCGAAGTGCTCGGTCATTCAAATCCACAACACGTTTCCAAAGAATACGACGTTGGTCAATTCTCAACTCATTTCCTTGGTGCAAGTGGTTGTCAATCAAGGCAGAAAGCGCATTGTTGGCAGTCGTAATGGCATGCATGTCTCCAGTGAAGTGAAGGTTGATGTCTTCCATTGGCAGAACTTGAGCGTAACCACCACCAGCGGCACCACCCTTAATCCCCATTACTGGACCAAGAGATGGCTCGCGGATAGCAATCATGGTTTTCTTGCCAATCTTGTTCAAGGCATCCGCAAGACCAATAGTAATAGTTGATTTTCCTTCACCTGCTGGCGTTGGGTTGATGGCAGTAACCAAGATCAATTTTCCAACTGGATTGCTCTCAACTGCACGAATTTTATCAAAGCTGAGCTTAGCCTTGTACTTTCCGTACAACTCCAAATCATCGTAAGAAATACCAAGTTTCTCTACAACATCAACGATTGGCTTCAACTCAATACTCTGTGCGATTTCAATATCTGTTTTCATTCAAAACTCCTCTAACCTCTTATATGATAATTCATTATAACACAAAACAAGATTTTTAACATCCGAAAACTCTCTAAACGTTCGTGAATATCCCTGTTTTTAAGGTTTTTAGAGCCCTTTCTTAAATTTTATATGGCTTTATAGTTTGAAACTATAGTAAACCTTCGTTTTTACCAAAAATTTATCGCTTTCATTTTACTTACCGTTTATTTTTGTGTACAATAGTGCTATGAAAATTTTAGTTACATCGGGCGGTACCAGTGAAGCTATCGATAGCGTCCGCTCTATCACTAACCATTCTACAGGTCGCTTGGGCAAAATCATCACAGAAACCTTGCTTGCTGCAGGGCATGAAGTTTGTTTAATTACTACAAAACGAGCCGTGAAGCCAGAACCCCATCCCAACCTATGCATTCGAGAAATTAACAATACCAAGGACCTTCTTCTGGAAATGCAAGAACGTATTAAGGATTATCAGGTCTTGATTCACTCAATGGCGGTATCCGACTACACTCCTGTTTATATGACAGGCCTTGAGGAAGTTCAGGATAGCTCCAATCTAGAAGAATTTTTAAACAAGCAAAATCATCAAGCTAAGATTTCTTCAACTGACGAGGTTCAGGTTTTGTTCCTAAAAAAGACACCCAAAATTATCTCTCTAGTCAAGGAGTGGAATCCTGCTATTCATCTGATTGGTTTCAAACTGCTGGTTGATGTCTCTGAGGATTATCTCGTCGAGATTGCCAGAAAAAGTCTTATCAAGAACCAAGCAAACTTAATCATTGCAAATGACCTGACTCAAATCTCAGCAAACCAGCATCGTGCAATCTTTGTTGAAAAAGATCAGCTTCAAACAGTCCAGACTAAAGAAGAAATTGCAGAACTCCTCCTTGAAAAGATTCAAGCCTATCATTCATAGAAAGGAAAGCTATGGCAAACATTCTCTTGGCTGTAACGGGCTCAATCGCCTCTTACAAGTCGGCAGATTTAGTCAGTTCTCTAAAAAAACAAGGCCATCAAGTTACTGTTTTAATGACTCAGGCTGCTACAGAGTTTATCCAACCATTGACACTAGAGGTACTCTCACAGAATCCTGTCCACCTGGATGTCATGAAGGAGCCCTATCCTGAACAGGTTAATCATATCGAACTTGGAAAAGAAACTGATCTATTTATCGTGGTACCTGCAACTGCTAACACTATTGCAAAACTAGCCCACGGCTTTGCGGACAACATGGTAACCAGTACAGCTCTAGCCCTGCCAAGTCATATCCCAAAACTCATCGCACCAGCAATGAATACAAAAATGTATGACCATCCGGCAACTCAGGCTAATCTGAAAACATTAGAAAGCTACGGCTATCAGCTGATTGCTCCTAAGGAATCCCTATTAGCTTGTGGAGACCACGGACGAGGAGCTTTAGCCGACCTCACAATTATTTTAGAAAGAATAAAGGAAACTCTCGATGAAAAAACGCTCTAATATTGCACCTATTGCTATCTTTTTTGCAACCATGCTCGTGATACACTTTCTGAGCTCGCTTATCTTTAATCTTTTTCCATTCCCAATCAAACCGACTATCGTTCATATTCCTGTCATTATTGCCAGCATTATCTACGGTCCACGCGTTGGGGTTACACTTGGATTTTTGATGGGGCTACTTAGCTTAACTGTTAACACGATTACAATTCTACCGACAAGTTACCTCTTCTCCCCATTTGTACCAAACGGAAACATCTACTCAGCTATCATTGCAATTGTCCCACGTATTTTGATTGGTTTAACTCCTTATCTAGTCTATAAACTAATGAAAAACAAGACTGGTCTGATTCTAGCTGGTGCCCTGGGTTCACTTACCAATACAGTCTTTGTACTTGGTGGAATATTTTACCTTTTTGGAAATGTCTTTGATGGTAATATCCAAAAACTCCTAGCAACTGTTATCTCAACAAATTCGATTGCCGAATTAGTCATTTCCGCAGTTCTAACCCTAGCTATTGTTCCAAGACTACAAACCTTGAAGAAATAAAAACAATCTCCGCTTTCATGCTTGAAGGTGGAGATTTTGTTTGATGTAGTTTGTGTTTTTAGTGAAATGTTTACGAGTCTTTAATTAAAAAATGACTTATAAACCTAAGTAAATCCTTGCTTTATTGTCTTGTTTATAATACTATACTAGTGTATATACAGTTAAAAGGAGATTCTTATGAACACACGGAAAAAGACACAATTTATGACAATGACTGCCCTCTTAACGGCTATTGCGATTTTGATTCCAATTGTTATGCCTTTCAAAATCGTCATTCCACCTGCTTCCTATACTTTAGGAAGCCACATCGCTATTTTTATTGCCATGTTCTTATCGCCCTTGATGGCTGTTTTTGTCATCCTAGCCTCTAGTTTTGGATTTTTGATGGCTGGCTATCCCATGGTTATCGTATTTCGAGCTTTTTCCCATATCTTTTTTGGGACTCTAGGAGCTCTTTACCTACAAAAATTCCCCGATACACTAGATAAACCAAAAGCTTCCTGGATTTATAACTTTGTATTAGCGCTTGTCCATGCCCTTGCTGAAGTATTAGCTTGTGTCGTTTTTTATGCAACTTCCGGTACCAATGTAGAAAATATGTTTTATGTTCTATTTGTGCTAGTTGGATTTGGTACAATTATCCATAGTATGGTAGACTATACATTAGCACTAGCTGTCTATAAAGTGCTTCGAAAACGCCGTTAAAAGGAAGAACTATGACAAAAGAACGCAAACAGGCTCTGCTCCAACTCTTGAAAGAAGCTCCTAAAGCCCTTAATGGCCAAAGTTTGGCGGAACATTTTCATGTCACACGTCAGGTCATTGTGCAGGACATTGCAATTTTGAGAGCCGATGGCGCTCCTATCCTATCCACTAATCGTGGCTACGTCTATAAGCAAATTGAAACCAATCCTTATGTTCACAAACTTTTCAAAGTGAAACATGAAGTTGAAGAAATCGGTCAAGAACTCCTTGCTATCGTTGATAATGGTGGACGTGTTCAAAATACCTTGATTGACCATCCCGTCTATGGAGAAATTGAAACCTTGCTTAAACTGTCTTGTCGCAGAGATGTGCAACATTTTCTAGAACAAGTCGAGCATTCTGATTTTAAACCTTTATCTGAATTGACAGATGGTATCCATTACCACCTAGTTGAAGCCGAAACACAACAAGACCTCCACTATATCGAGGAGGCCTTGGATCAACTCGGTTATTTAGTAAAAGACTAGAAAATTTTCTTTTCCCAATCGTCTTCTGTACTGTGGCGGTAGAAAAACTCTGACTTGTCAGGAGCTTCCATCATCTCCATCAAAGGTAGCATATCATAGGCCAGATCCAAGCTTGGAATCTGGTCTTTTTGAATCCAATAGTTCAAATAGTAACAATGATATTTAAAAACCACATTGAATGAAAATTAACAACTACTTGCTTACTAAAAATATATCACCAGTTATGTTGATCAACATTATCCTTAGTCACAAGATAAATTGGAGAAACTGTTTCTTTTTCCATTTTTTTCCCTTGATAATGATCTATTGCTGATTGAATAGCAATTTCACCCATCTTAGCTGGTTGCTGAGCAATAGTGGCAGTAATATCACCTTTTGCAATAGCATCATGTGCATCTGGTTGACCATCAATACCAACAATTAATACATTGCTAAGACCAGCTGCTTTTACTGCTTGTGCAGCTCCTAACGCCATCTCATCATTCTGTGCAAAGATTGCTTGTACTTCTTTGTTTCCTTGAATCATATTTTGCGCTGTATTCAAAGCTTTTGCGCGATCAAAATTAGCGGATTGACTAGAAAGAACATCTAAATTTGTCTTTGAAATTTGTTCAAATCCTTTACCTCTATCTACAGTTGCAGAAGCGCCAGGGACTCCTGATAATTCAAAAGTTTTTGCTTTTTCTCCCAATTGCTTGGTAATAAATTCTGCAGCCATTTTACCTGCTTCTACGTTATCAGAAGCAACAGTTGTCAAGACTTCACCACCATTACTACCGCGGTCAATTAAGATTACCGGAATGTTTGCATTATTAGCAGCTTTAATAGATGTAACAATTGCATCAGAATCAACTGGATTAATTAGTAAAGCATCTACATTTTGACTAATAAAATTTTGAATATCATCTGCTTGTCTAGCAGCATCATCTTGTGCATCTGCTATCTTCAAAGTTACTTCTTTTTCCCCTGCAGCTTTTTCAAGGCCATCTTTCATAGCCACAAAATAAGGATTGTTAGTAGTAGAAATAGAAACTCCTAATTTTAATTCTTTTGCCGACTTTTGAGTCGTAGATTTATTATCATTTGATGAATTTCCTAAACCAGTTTTTCCACAAGCTACTAAAGCAAAAATAAATGTTACAAACAAAGCAAAAATGCTAATTTTTTTAATATTTTTCATGTTATTACTCCTCGTAATATATATCTATAGGGATAGTTTCAATCCCGATTATTGTACGTCATCTAATAAATTGTTACTATTTCCAAAAAAATTGAAAATTATTCTACTGTTTTACAACTTTAAAACGATCAATCAGAACAGCAATTAAGATTACAACTCCTTTTACTACTTGTTGCCAAAATGCTGAAACACCAATAATATTAAGTCCATTATTCAAAACTCCAATAATTAAAGCACCTATTAGAGTCCCAAGTATACGACCTTTACCTCCAGATAAAGAGGTTCCTCCAAGAACAACAGCTGCAATAGCATCCATTTCATAACTAGCACCTGCTGTTGGTTGAGCAGAACTTAAGCGTGATGTTATAATTAATCCAGAAATTGAAGCCATAATACCTGATATTGAATAAATGATAATTTTCACTTTATTTAATTTCACACCTGATATATATGCTGCTTTTTCATTCCCCCCTATAGCATATACAGATTTACCAAATGCTGTTTTATGAAGTAAAACATATAAAACAATAAATACAATAAACATAATAATTACAGGAAATGGAATTCCTACTATGTAACCTTGCCCCAAAAATTGAAATAAGAATGTATCACTTAATCCTTTTGTAATAGGATTCCCATTTGTATAAACAAGTGTTGCTCCCCTAAAAATAGTCATAGTCGCTAAAGTGACGATAAATGGAGCTAATTTCCCGTAGGAAATCAATAACCCATTCATCATACCTAGAATGCAACCCAAAATTAAAGAGATGAGAATTGCTAACGTAACAGGCATTCCAGATCCTAATAAACCTGCTGTTAGCGCGCTGGATAAGGCTAAAATTGATCCTACTGATAAATCGATTCCACCTGTTAGAATAACAAAAGTCATTCCAAAAGCAATCAGTGCATTTGATGTTACTTGCAATAGTAAATTTAACAGATTATTTGCTGTTAAAAAATTTGAATTGATAATAGTGATGACAGCCATTAAAATTATCAATGCTATTACCGTTGTCAATTCTGACATGTACTTCATAGTATTTTTCACACTATTGTCCTCCTGTAGCTAGTTGCATAACTTTTTCTTGTGTAGCTTCTCGACGTGTTAATTCCCCACTAATTCTACCTTCATGCATGACCATAATGCGATCACTGACTCCAATCACTTCTGGTAAATCTGAAGAGACCATAATAATCGGTACACCTCGTTCAGCTAATTCATTCATTAATTGGTAAATTTCACGCTTAGCTCCAACATCTACCCCACGAGTTGGCTCATCTAAAATCAGTACTTTTGGTGCAATACCTATCCATTTTGCTAAAACTACTTTCTGTTGATTACCACCAGAAAGTGTCCCAACTTCCTTATCTGGATAACCTGATTTAATTTGTAACCTATCAATTAAGTGTTGTACAAATATACCACTTGTTTTATTATCGAAAATGCCATTTTTAACAAAATCACGAGTACTAGGTAAAGTCATATTATCTTTAATAGAAAAATCTAAAATCAATCCCTCATCTTTACGATCTTCTGTTAAGAAACCAATTCCATGCTTAATTGCTTCAAAAGGATTTTTAATTATCAGTTGTTCTCCGTTTATTATAATTTGACCAGATTTTAAAGAATCAATTCCAAAAATTGCTCGCATTATTTCAGTACGACCAGCACCCATCAAACCAGAAAAACCAAGAATTTCCCCTTGACGTACATAGAAAGAAATATCCGTAAAAGCATCACCAGAAAGATTCTTAGCTTGAAAAACAATATTCCCAATCTCAGCCTTTTTTTCTGGATAATAATCTTCTAATTCACGGCCTACCATCTTCTGAACTAATTCATCTGCATTAGTTAACTTCGTTTTCTTGGTATCAATTACAAACCCATCCCTCATAACAGTTATAAGATCTGTGATCTTAAAGATTTCTTCCATCCGATGTGAAATATACACAATACCTACACCATCAGATTTTAATCCTTCTATCACTTTAAAAAGTGTTTCAGTTTCACGATCAGTTAAAGCTGCTGTGGGTTCATCCATAATTAACAAGGAAACTTCTGATAATAAACATTTTGCTATTTCTATCATTTGTTGTTGTCCGACTGATAATTGACCAATGATTGCATCGAGAGGAATAGAGATATTAAGACGTTTAAATGCTTCTTTAGCTTTCCTTTCCATACTAACTTTATCTAGAAACCCAATCGAATTTTTAATTTCTCTTCCTAAAAAAAGATTATCAAGTACAGTCATATCTGGCCAAGTATTCATTTCCTGATGAATAAAACTCAGTCCAAACCGTTCTGCCTCTTGAGGATTAGAAAATGTTTTTTCTTTTCCATCAATAAAAATAGTTCCTGAAGTAGCTGGAAAAAGTCCAGTTAAAATATTCATTAAGGTTGATTTGCCTGCGCCATTCTCCCCCATTAAAGCATGAACTTCTCCTGAATTAAGAACCAAATCAATACTTTCTAAAACACGATTATTCCCAAAAGATTTTGAAATGTTCTTCATTTCAATTTTCATAGGCAACCCCCTTCTAAATAATAACTCCTGATTGCAAGATTATATTCGAATATGGTGTATCTTCCCCAGTGCGAATAACTGCCTTAACTTTAGTATTCATAGCTTTCAATTCTTCATGACTAATATATTCAATAATTATATTCGATCCTAAAAGATCTAGAACTGCTTGCCACTGTTCTTTGTTTTTTTCCTTAATTTCTTCTGCTAAGAAAATTTTTTCGATAAGTACATGATCTGAATATTCTTTTAAAACTTCTAAAAAACTTGGACTACCTTTTCTTAATGCTAAATCAATTTTATCAACACCTTTTGGAACTGGCAATCCTAAATCTCCGATACAAACCAAATCCATATGACCTAAATCATCAGCTAGTTTAGCTATATTACTATTTAAAATCCCATATTTCTTCATATCCTGAATGCTCCTTTATTTCTTTCAAACTCGGCATACCTCCTTGCGCTCCAAATCTTTGAACAGAAAGATGTGAAGCAATCGTTGCAAAGGACAATGCAACATCCATCTCTTTTCCTTTTGAGATAGCATAAGCAAAAGCACCATTAAACGTATCTCCTGCTCCTGTAGTATCAACTACTTCTGCTTTTATAGCAGGAATTTTCTTAACTGCTGTCCCATCATAATAAATAGAACCTTCAACTCCTAATGTCACAATCATTTTATTAGGATAAATTTTAATAATTTCTTCTAATTTCTTATCTGGAAAAAGCTCTGAACATTCGTGCTCGTTAGGAGTAATAAAATCACAAAAAGGAATCATCTCTTTGTCTGTTTCTCTAGCTGGTGCAGGATTGTAAAGAACCTTAACTTGATTTTCTTGGCAAAATTTAGCTATAGATAAGTTGGCTTCATGTGGTATTTCATTCTGTAATACAACAATACTTGCATCACTAAGTAATTTCCACTCATTTTTCCAATCATTTGTTTTAACTAAATTATTAGCTCCGGGATAATAAATAATCCTATTATCACCTCCATATAAAGTAATTTGTGCAACTCCTGAAGACTGTGGTACCGTTCCCACATATGCTGTAGAAATATCATTATTTTGCAGATTACTTAATAAATCTGCTGAAAAAATATCTTCTCCTACGTTCCCAAATATGTAAATATTATCTTCAACACTGGATAATCTACCAATAGCTACAGCTTGATTTGCACCTTTTCCACCTGGAACTATATTAAATGAATCGCCAAAAATCGTTTCACCTCCTTCTGGAATCCTTTTTGTTCTCATAACTAAGTCCATTGAAATGCTTCCAACAACAACAATTTTACTCATTTCTTTCTCCTTAATGTATTTCTTTCTATGTACCTAACAGGGAGTTTAATTTTAGCTTCATCTATAGAGAACTTATTTGCCATATTATAGATTAGCTTTGCAGCCTGTTCTCCCATTTTATATGATGATTGGTGGATAGTTGATAAAGAAGGATAAATAAATTGACTAAGTACAATATCATCATAACCAATGATTTGAATATCATCTGGAATTTTTTTCCCAATTGCTAAAATTTCATGAATATAAGCTATCGCATGAATATCAGAAGGTGCTATAATACTATCAATATTTGGATTTCTTTTTAGATTCTCTTTAGCTTCTTTTTGAATTTTTTCAAAGTCAAAAGTTTCACTTTCTTCAATACAAATTTCTAAATTTTTATTCCTCAAATAGTTTAAACTTGCTTCAAATCGTTCCACAATATTCTCAGCTTTATCATCTAAAACTTTGATGATCATAACCTGCTCAGCGCCAGCATTCCAAATTGCTTTAGCAGCCAAACGTCCACCCAACTGATTATCAGAAAAAACACCATAGCCTGTATCTTTACTAATCCGGTCAACCACAACAACAGGTAATGTTAGATTTGGAAATTCCTTTGTAAAGTCAAGGGTTGTTATAATACCAGCTGCATTTGTTTTTAACAAAAGGTTTATATATTCTTCTAACGAATCATGATCTGAAATAGTACCAACCATAATCCTATAACCTTTATCTTTCAAATATGATTCGGCTCCTCGAACCAATCTTGGGAAGAACGGATTAGAAATATCTGGCAATAAGAGTCCTACCATTTGATTTTTTTTAGTTTTTAAAGATTGTGCTAATACATTTGGTGTGTAATTTAATTTCTTGATAGCATTTTTTATCTTTTCTCTCGCATCATCTCCGACATAGCCTTTTTTCGAAATATATCTTGAAACTGTTGACTTTGATACTCCAGCTTCTTCAGCAACCTGTTTTATTGTAGTCATCACTCCTCCTTTTTATTGTGGAACCGTTCCCTTATTTATATAGTAAGCGTTTTCTTTTGTTTTGTCAATACTTTTTTAGAAATATTTTAAATTTATTTCAGAGTACACATGTTTTTACTAATCTCCTATTACTATTAGATACGAAACACAACAAGACCTCCACTATATCGAGGAGGCCTTAGAACAGCTAGGTTATTTAGTAAAAGACTAGAAGATTTTCTTCGCCCAGCCATCTTCTGTACGGTGGCGGTAGAAAAATTCAGATTTGTCAGGAGCTTCCATCATCTCCATCAATGGTAACATATCATAGGCCAGATCCAAGTTTGGAATCTGGTCTTTTTGCACCCAAGAAACTTCTCCTTCATCTGAAGAGCGAAGGGTACCAGAGAACTCAGTCGCCTTATAACAAAAGACGATATAGCGCCCGCCTGTATCCAGAGGCCAATTTTTAATGCCGACAAGTTGAGGATTTTGGATAGTCAACCCTGTTTCTTCGTAGATTTCACGAATGACAGACTCCGCAAAAGCCTCACCATTTTCTACATGACCTCCTGGAAAGGCATAACCAGACCAGCGATTGGTTTCAGGAGCGCGATACTGCATAACCACGCGCTGGGTTTCGAGATCTTCAATCAAACAAATATTTGTTAAAATCGTTAATTGGGAACGGGACATATTTTCTCCTTTAGGTAATATTCTAATCCAACGCCTTAACTTCCAGCATCATATCACGAATCTGTGCTGCTAGTTCAAAGTCAAGCACTTCGACAGCTTCTTGCATTTGTTTTTCTAGTTTCTTGACGAGTTCTTTGCGTTCTTGTTTGTTTAGGCTATTGATATCGACTTCCTTGTCCTCTTCCTTAGCAACTGCCTTAGTTACTGCAATTAGGTCACGGATTTCTTTCTTAATAGTTTGTGGAACGATACCATGTTCTTCATTATAGGCCATCTGGATTTTCCGACGGCGAGCCGTTTCATCAATGGCACGTTGCATAGACTGAGTCACAGTGTCCGCATACATGATGACATGCCCTTCACTGTTACGAGCAGCACGACCAATTGTCTGGATAAGACCACGTTCATTACGAAGGAAACCTTCCTTGTCAGCATCAAGAATGGCTACGAGACTCACTTCGGGAACGTCAATCCCTTCACGGAGCAGGTTGATTCCGACCAAGACATCAAAGACACCCAAGCGCAGGTCACGAATTATCTCCGTCCGCTCCAAGGTCTTGATATCCGAGTGCATGTACTTGACCTTGATGCCCATTTCCTTGAAGTAGTCGGTTAAGTCCTCTGCCATTTTCTTGGTCAAGGTTGTGATAAAGGTACGCTCATTTTTCTCAACACGGGCATTGATTTCACCTAAGAGGTCATCAATCTGTCCCATAGTCGGACGAACTTCCACCTCAGGATCCAAAAGACCTGTTGGTCGAATGATTTGCTCAATCACTGTCTCGGTCTGTTCATTTTCATAGTCACCAGGTGTCGCTGAAACGTAAACAATCTGATGCACATGGCTTTCAAACTCTTCACGACGGAGAGGTCGATTGTCCAAAGCTGATGGCAAACGGAAACCATAATTAACCAGCATTTCCTTACGCGAACGGTCCCCATTGTACATGCCTTTGATTTGCCCCATTGTCATGTGGCTCTCATCAATCATAATTAAGAAATCATCTGGGAAGAAGTCGAGAAGGGTATAAGGAGGCTCACCCTCACTCCGTCCATCCATGTGACGTGAATAGTTCTCAACCCCGTTGGTATAGCCCATCTCACGCAGCATTTCGATATCGTACTCTGTCCGTTGTTTCAAGCGCTGGGCTTCAAGCAATTTACCTTCCTTTTCAAAGACAGCTAGTTGCTCCTCCAACTCGGCTTGAATCTTTGCAATGGCAACTTCCATGTGGTCGTCATTGGTCACAAAGTGAGTCGCAGGGAAAATCGCCAAATGATCCACTTCTCCCAAGACCTGACCTGTCAGAGCCTCAACCTCACGGATACGGTCAATTTCGTCTCCAAAAAATTCTACTCGAAAGGCGTGTTCATCACGAGATGCTGGGAAAATCTCCACCACATCCCCACGCACACGAAATCTTCCCCGTTGGAAATCAATATCATTACGTTCAAACTGGATATCAACCAAGTCATTCAAAAGTTTATCACGAGAAATTTCAAGACCTGGACGGAGACTAACGACACTATCAGCGTATTCCTTGGGCGAACCCAAACCATAGATACAAGAGACTGAGGCCACGACAATAACATCATTGCGCTCCAAAAGGGCCGAAGTAGCTGAGTGACGAAGTTTGTCAATCTCGTCATTGACAGAACTATCTTTTTCAATATAGGTATCACTAGAAGGGACATAGGCCTCAGGTTGGTAATAATCATAGTAAGACACAAAGTACTCAACTGCATTTTCAGGGAAAAATTCCTTAAACTCCCCATAGAGCTGTCCTGCTAGAGTTTTATTGTGGGCGATGACCAGAGTTGGTTTATTGACTTTGGAAATAACCTGACTCATGGTATAGGTCTTTCCTGTTCCGGTCGCCCCCATCAGAATCTGAGCTTTTTCTCCACCCTCGATATTATCTACCAATTGCTCGATAGCTTGGGGTTGATCTCCTGATGGTTGATATTTTGATACTAGTTTAAATTGATTATCTGTAATACGATTGATCATAAGAATCCTCTCTCCATGTGCTATTCCTATTTTAGCATACTTGTATCATTTTCACGAAGAAAAGGACGGACCGAAGTCACATCCTTTCATTTTCTTTCTTTAATTGATAGGCTAGATAGACAATCAGCAGTAGCAAGACCAGACTTGTCATGATAGAACCTTCTATGCCAAAAGAACCACCTGATAGCCAATCTTGATTACCTTGTGGTAAAAAGGTCATCAGCGATGTTCCTGACTGCTGACCACTAACTAAAATCCCAAAGAGATTTCCTTGAGCAAAATTCCAAGCACCATGAATACCTGCCACACTCCAAACTGTATCAGTTTTGAGAAGGTAAAGAGCCATGGCAACTCCGAATAAGAAGAGATTCATTAGAGATAGAGGTGTGAGACCAGAATTTCCCACATGAAGCAGGGTAAAGAATAGGCTAGATATAAGAACAGCAAGTTTTAGATTAGTTCTTGAGGCCAATTGGGGAAGGAGCCAAGCACGGGACACCACTTCTTCTGCTGTCCCCTGTAAAATCCAAAATGGAATAGTAAAGACAACAAAGGCAAGCGAATAAGGATTTAAGTGAATAGACTCAAAACGATATTGCCCCAAGGCCACTAAACCTAACAAGGTCAGAAGAAAAAGTGCCAGGCCTAGGCCAAATCCTTTAAAGAGATTGCTGAGGAAATTCTCTCTATAAAATCCCAAAGTTCGAATAGGTCTTTTCTCAACTTTTCTAGTCCATCTGAACACAGTGTTGAGAATAAAACCAAAGGCCAGCAATTCTAAAATTAAACGAAAATCACCTGTTTTATCCATCAAGCTCTGCTGCAAGGTCTGCAAGTAGATTGCAAAAGCTTGACCAGCCTCTCCAAAATTTCTAGCAAGTCCGATGAGAGCTAACAAACTAATACCATATAAAGTATAAGCCACAAACTCTCCTATAAAGACAAAAGCAAAGGCTAACAAGGGGCTTGTGTAGAGGTTTAACCGCATTTGAGAAGCTTGGAAGTCTTTAAAAATTCTTTTGTTCTTCACATCTCCGTCCTCTTTTCTTCCATTATATACTGTTATTATAGCACTTTGTGGTAGCAGTTCAAGAAAGAAATAAAGAGCTTTTATGTTATATCTTCTAACATAAAAGTCCCTAGATTTGCATTTTTTTGTTTTTTCTGATATAATGGGAAAATATTCGGAAAAGGAGACTAAAAATGAAGAAAAAATTTCTAGCATTTTTGCTAATTTTATTCCCAATTTTCTCATTAGGTATTGCGAAAGCAGAGACGATTAAGATTGTGTCTGATACCGCCTATGCACCTTTTGAGTTTAAAGATTCAGATCAAACTTATAAAGGAATTGATGTGGACATTATCAACAAAGTCGCTGAGATTAAAGGATGGAATATTCAGATGTCCTATCCTGGATTTGATGCAGCGGTAAATGCGGTTCAAGCTGGTCAAGCTGACGCTATCATGGCAGGGATGACAAAGACGAAAGAACGTGAAAAAGTCTTCACCATGTCTGATACTTACTATGATACAAAAGTTGTCATTGCAACTACAAAGGCACACAAAATTAGCAAGTACGATCAATTAACTGGTAAAACTGTTGGTGTTAAAAACGGAACTGCCGCTCAACGTTTCCTTGAAACAATCAAAGATAAATACGGCTTTACTATTAAAACATTTGACACTAGTGATTTGATGAACAACAGCTTGAGTGCTGGTGCCATTGATGCCATGATGGATGACAAGCCTGTTATCGAATATGCCATCAACCAAGGTCAAGACCTCCATATTGAAATGGATGGTGAAGCTGTAGGGAGTTTTGCTTTCGGTGTGAAAAAAGGAAGCAAATACGAGCACCTGGTTACTGAATTTAACCAAGCCTTGGCTGAAATGAAAAAAGATGGTAGTCTTGATAAAATCATCAAGAAATGGACTGCTTCGTCTTCTTCGTCAGTACCAACTACAACTACTACAGCTGGTCTGAAAGCAACTCCTGTTAAAGCTAAATACATCATTGCCAGCGATTCTTCTTTTGCACCTTTTGTGTTCCAAAACTCAAGCAACCAATTTACTGGTATTGATATGGACTTGATTAAGGCCATCGCTAAAGACCAAGGTTTTGAAATTGAAATCACCAACCCAGGTTTCGATGCAGCGATTAGCGCTGTTCAAGCTGGTCAAGCAGATGGTATCATTGCTGGTATGTCTGTCACAGATGCTCGTAAGGCAACTTTTGACTTCTCAGAATCCTACTACACTGCTAATACTATCCTTGGTGTCAAAGAATCAAGCACTATTGCTTCTTATGAAGATTTGAAAGGGAAGACAGTCGGTGTTAAAAATGGAACTGCTTCTCAAACCTTCCTAACAGAAAATCAAAGCAAATACGGTTACAAAATCAAAACCTTCGCTGATGGTTCGTCAATGTATGATAGTTTAAACACTGGTGCCATTGATGCCGTTATGGATGATGAGCCTGTTCTCAAATATTCTATCAGCCAAGGTCAAAAATTGAAAACTCCAATCGCTGGAACTCCAATCGGTGAAACAGCCTTTGCCGTTAAAAAAGGAGCAAATCCAGAATTGATTGAAATGTTCAATAACGGACTTGCAAACCTTAAAGCAAACGGAGAATTCCAAAAGATTCTTGATAAATACCTAGCTAGTGAGTCTTCAACTGCTTCAACAAGCACTGTTGATGAGACAACTATCTGGGGCTTGCTTCAAAACAACTATAAACAACTCCTTAGCGGGCTTGGTATCACTCTTGCTCTAGCTCTTATCTCATTTGCTATTGCCATTGTTATCGGGATTATCTTCGGTATGTTTAGCGTTAGCCCATACAAATCTCTTCGTGTGATTTCTGAGATTTTCGTTGACGTTATTCGTGGTATTCCATTGATGATTCTTGCAGCCTTTATCTTCTGGGGAATTCCAAACTTCATCGAGTCTATCACAGGCCAACAAAGTCCAATTAACGACTTTGTAGCTGGGACTATTGCCCTCTCACTCAATGCGGCTGCTTATATCGCTGAAATCGTTCGTGGTGGTATTCAGGCCGTTCCAGTTGGTCAAATGGAAGCCAGCCGAAGCTTAGGTATCTCTTATGGAAAAACCATGCGTAAGATTATCTTGCCACAAGCAACTAAATTGATGTTGCCAAACTTTGTTAACCAATTCGTTATCGCTCTTAAAGATACAACCATCGTATCTGCTATCGGTTTGGTTGAACTCTTCCAAACTGGTAAGATTATCATTGCCCGTAACTACCAAAGTTTCAAGATGTATGCAATCCTTGCTATCTTCTATCTTGTAATTATCACACTTTTGACTAGACTAGCGAAACGCTTAGAAAAGAGGATTCGTTAATGGCAAAATTAAAAATTGATGTAAATGATTTACATAAGTATTATGGAAAAAATGAGGTTTTAAAAGGAATTACAACTAAGTTCTATGAAGGAGATGTTGTTTGTATCATCGGCCCTTCGGGTTCTGGTAAGTCAACCTTCCTCCGTAGCCTTAATCTTCTAGAAGAAGTCACTAGTGGTCACATCACTGTGAACGGTTATGACTTAACTGAAAAAACAACTAACGTTGACCACGTCCGTGAAAATATCGGAATGGTGTTCCAACACTTTAACCTCTTCCCTCATATGTCTGTATTGGACAACATTACCTTTGCTCCTATTGAGCACAAGTTAATGACTAAAGAAGAAGCTGAGAAATTGGGAATGGAGTTGCTTGAGAAGGTTGGGCTAGCAGATAAAGCTAATGCTAACCCAGATAGCCTATCAGGTGGTCAAAAACAACGTGTGGCTATCGCTCGTGGACTAGCAATGAATCCAGACATCATGCTCTTTGATGAACCAACTTCTGCCCTTGACCCTGAGATGGTCGGAGACGTACTAAACGTTATGAAGGAATTGGCTGAGCAAGGTATGACCATGATTATCGTAACCCATGAGATGGGATTTGCCCGTCAGGTTGCCAACCGCGTTATCTTTACTGCAGACGGTGAATTCCTAGAGGACGGAACACCAGATCAAATCTTTGACAACCCACAACACCCACGTCTGAAAGAATTCTTGGACAAGGTCTTAAACGTCTAAACGCAAACTGTAAGGATTTCCTTGCAGTTTTTTTCTATCTCGTATTGGATTTTTTGATTTTTCGGAAAATTATGTTAGAATTAAGTTTATGAAATGAGGTTTCCTCATACCTAGCAAGACTAGGAATAAAAATAGAAATTAGGTAGCTAGATGTCATCTAAGGTTATTGTTACAATTTTCGGTGCGAGTGGAGACCTGGCTAAACGCAAGCTCTACCCTTCCCTTTTTAGACTATATAAATCCGGCAATCTTTCCGAGCACTTTGCAGTCATTGGAACTGCTCGTCGTCCTTGGAGCAAGGAATATTTTGAATCTGTTGTAGTCGAATCGATCCTTGATTTGGCAGATAGTACCGAACAGGCTCAAGAGTTCGCTAGCCACTTCTACTATCAAAGTCATGATGTCAATGATACAGAGCACTACATTGCTTTACGTCAATTGCAGGCTGAACTAAATGACAAATACCAAGCTGAACACAACAAGCTCTTCTTCTTGTCTATGGCACCTCAGTTCTTTGGAACTATCGCCAAACACCTCAAGTCTGAAAACATTGTGGATGGTAAAGGTTTTGAACGCTTAATCGTTGAGAAGCCATTTGGTACAGATTACGCAACTGCAAGCAAGTTGAATGACGAGCTCCTAGCAACATTTGACGAGGAACAAATTTTCCGTATTGACCATTATCTTGGTAAGGAAATGATCCAAAGTATCTTTGCAGTTCGCTTTGCAAACTTGATTTTTGAAAATGTGTGGAACAAGGACTTTATCGACAATGTTCAAATTACCTTTGCGGAGCGCTTGGGTGTAGAAGAACGTGGTGGCTACTATGACCAATCTGGTGCACTCCGTGACATGGTACAAAACCATACACTACAACTTCTTTCTCTCCTTGCTATGGACAAACCAGCAAGCTTCACAAAAGACGAGATTCGTGCCGAAAAGATTAAGGTCTTTAAAAACCTCTATCATCCAACGGATGAAGAGCTTAAAGAACACTTTATCCGTGGTCAATACCGTTCAGGTAAGATTGATGGCATGAAATATATCTCTTATCGTAGTGAGCCAAATGTGAATCCAGAATCTACAACTGAAACCTTTGCATCTGGTGCCTTCTTTGTAGACAGCGATCGCTTCCGTGGTGTTCCTTTCTTCTTCCGTACTGGTAAACGTCTGACTGAAAAAGGAACTCATGTCAACATCGTCTTTAAACAAATGGATTCTATCTTTGGAGAACCACTTGCTCCAAATATTTTGACCATCTATATCCAACCAACAGAAGGCTTCTCTCTTAGCCTAAATGGGAAACAAGTAGGAGAAGAATTCAACTTAGCTCCTAACTCACTTGATTACCGCACAGATGCGACCGCAACTGGTGCTTCTCCAGAACCATACGAGAAATTGATTTATGATGTCTTAAATAACAACTCAACTAACTTTAGCCACTGGGATGAAGTTGGCGCATCATGGAAATTGATTGACCGTATCGAAGAGCTCTGGGCTGAAAATGGTGCCCCACTTCATGACTATAAAGCTGGAAGCATGGGCCCTCAAGCAAGCTTTGACTTACTTGAAAAATTCGGTGCCAAATGGACTTGGCAACCAGATATCACCTATCGTCAAGATGGTCGTTTAGAATAAAAAAATTTCCTGCAAGTTTGTACCTTGCAGGATTTTTGCTTCTGATTAGATTAAGCCTTCCAAGAGACCCTTCATAAAGTTTTCTGAGTTAAACTCTCCAATATCATCGATTTTTTCACCAAATCCAATCAATTTTACAGGAATATTGAGTTCTTCTCGGATGGCTAGAACAACACCACCTCGAGCAGTTCCGTCAATCTTAGTCAAGACAATTCCCGTTAAAGGAGTGATTTTCGAAAATTCTTTGGCCTGTACAAGAGCGTTTTGACCTGTTGATGCATCAAGTGCCAAGAAGGTTTCATGCGGAGCTTCGGGCACAACACGTTTGATAATACGACCAATCTTCTCCAACTCAGCCATGAGGTTGTCCTTGTTTTGCAGACGACCAGCGGTATCAATCATAAGAATATCGATACCTTCAGCTACGGCACGTTCCATTCCATCAAAGACTACACTGGCTGGGTCAGCTTTCTCAGGTCCAGTCACTACTGGAACATCTACTCGTCGACCCCATTCAGCTAGCTGGGCTACCGCCCCTGCACGGAAGGTATCTGCCGCAACCAGCATGACCTTCTTACCAGCTTGTTTGTAGCGGTGGGCTAGTTTCCCGATAGAAGTTGTTTTCCCGACACCATTAACACCGACAAAGAGCATGACTGTCAAGCCATCTTGGAAGTGGATACTTTCATCATAGTTGCCATCCTTTTCATAAAGCTCAACCAATTTCTCAATGATGACACGACGTAGTGCGTCGGGTTTCTTAGCGTTTTCAAGCTTGGCTTCGTAACGTAACTCCTCTGTTAAGTTAGAAGCCACCTGGACACCAACGTCACTCATGATGAGCAGTTCTTCCAGTTCCTCGAAAAATTCTTCGTCAACAGAACGGAAATTAGCAAAGAAAGCATTCAAGCGAGCACCAAAGCCTGTACGAGTCTTTTTAAGACTACGGTCATATTTTTCCTGAACAGTTTCTTCTGCTTGAGTCATTTCTGGTTCAAGAACTTCAGAACTATTTTCTTCTACAGGCTCTAGGAGCTCAGTATTCTCTTCCTCTGAGACTTCTTCTAAGTTTGGCAATTCTTCGACTTCTTCTTGAGGAACTTCTACAGTTGGTTCTGAATCATAATTTTCTTCAACAGTTTTTTGGATTTCCTCTTCTTCGAGCAAAGCTTGTTCAACAATTTCAACCTCTGCTTCTTCTTGAGAAACTTCCTCAGCTTCTGTTAAGGCAGGCTCATTATCTTCAGACAAATCAAGATTTTCCAGAGCTTCTTTTACAACTTCTTCGATTTTAGGTTCTTCTTTTTTTCCGAATAGACGGTCAAATAATCCCATATCTTAGTTCTCCTTTAGCACATATTCTTCGATAGCCCAGGCGACAGCTTCCTCATCATTGGTCATTGGCGTCACTACATTTGCGACTGCCTTGACTTCAGGAACAGCGTTTTGCATCGCAACACCAAGACCTGCCCATTCAATCATAGAAAGGTCATTGGCCTCGTCACCACAAGCCATGACTTGGCTTTGATCGATTCCAAGATGGCTGATTAGTTTTGACAATCCTGTTGCTTTATGAACATTCTTTGGCGACCACTCTAGCAACATTTCACGTGATTTAAAGATTTCATATTGGTCAAACAATCCTGGAGAAATCTTCTGAATAGCTGCATCCAAGGGTTCTTGAGCAAAGGCGGTCACGCATTTATTATAAGTCATTTGACTAGATAAGTCTGCAAAGTCCACTGGAACAAAGGTCAATGCTGGATTAAATTTGGCATAAAGACTTTCTTGGTCGGATTGAATTTGATAAACAGTTCCTTCTGAGATGGCATCAAGAGGCAGTGATAATTTCTCTGTTTCTTCATACAAACGTGCCACATCATCATATGAAAAGACTGTTTTATCAAGGATTTCTCCTGTATTTTTCTGAAGCAAACCACCATTAAAAGTAATAGTATACTCATCTTCCTGGCCGTCAGTCCCTAGCTCATGGAGAAAGAAATCCATAGCTTTTAAGGGACGACCAGTTGTCAATACGACCTTAATACCACGATCACGCGCAGCTTTCAAGGTTGCCTTGGTACGATCCGTCAGCCTTTTATCAGTAGTCAGCAAGGTCCCGTCCAAGTCCAATGCAATCAATTTTATATCTGCCATTATAAGCCCTCCATATAAGCTATAACCGACTGGTCCTTATGGTGACCAATCACTGTCTCTGCTAATTCTAAAATTTCAGGTCGTGCATTTTCAGGAGCTACAGGATGTCCCACAACCTGTATCATATGCAAGTCATTTAGATTGTCTCCAAAAGCCATAACCTGATCCATTGTGATACCAAGTTTTTTAGCTAATTCAACAATGGCCACACCCTTATCGACATAGTCCAGAACAATATCAATGGATTCAAAGCCAGTTGTCATGGCCTTAACACCAGGAACATGTTCGTTTACCCAAGCTTCACCAGCTTCCAGCGTTTCTTCTGTGAAGTTGGTTGTAAATTTGAAAATGTCATCTTTAATATCTTCCAGACTCGCTACTTTTTGGATATTTTCATTATAGTGCTGACTCACTTTTAAATAGGTCTCATCAACCGTATCTAGAACATAAGCTCCCTTTTTTCCTGTCAAGAGCAGTTTATTGATATCTACATAAGGTGAAGTTTTCAGCCTTTCAAAAGTTGATAGATAAAACTCACGAGACATGGTCGCTTCATACAAGTCCTGACCTTGATATTCGACCAAACTGCCATTTTCTGCGATAAAAATAATGTCATCACGAACATCAGCAAATAATTTTTCTAGAGATAAAAATCCGCGCCCCGAAGCCACCGCAAAGTAAATCCCTTTTTCCTTGTAGGAAACCAAGAGAGACTTGAGGCGGTCCATATCAAAGCGTCCATTCTCATCTAGGAAGGTTCCGTCCATATCCGTTGCTACTAGTTTAATTGTCATCCTTCAATACTTTCTAAATCTTTTAACTTAACCGAAACAATTTTTGAGACACCTGACTCTTGCATGGTCACTCCATAGATAGAATCGGCTGCCGCCATGGTTCCCTTACGGTGGGTTACGACGATAAACTGGCTGTCCTTATCAAATCGATTGAGGTAATCCCCGAAACGTTTAACATTGGCTTCGTCAAGTGCAGCCTCTACCTCATCCAAGATAACAAATGGAATGGTCTTGACACGAATAATGGAGAAAAGCAAAGCTAGAGCTGACAGAGCTTTTTCACCACCACTCATGAGGTTAAGCGACTGGATTTTCTTACCTGGAGGTTGAACAGAAATCTCCACACCAGCTGTTAAAAGGTCGCCCTCAGTCAATATCAAGTCCGCCTGACCTCCACCAAACATCTGCTTGAATGTCACTTTAAAGGACTCACGAATAGCTTCAAAGGTGGATTTAAATCGTTCCTTGACCTCATCATTCATCTCTGTGATGGTTTCAAGAAGCAGACTTTTCGCTGATAAAATATCATCTCGCTGACTATTTAGAAAGTCCAGACGGTTGTGTACTTCTTCGTACTGGTCAATAGCTTCTATATTGACAGGACCTAGTGAGCGAATAGCCTTCTCTAAGTCCTTAACCTCTTGCTCCGCCAGATTGAGATTTTCCAACTCATGCGCCTTTTCTAGGGCTTCAGTATAGCTAATCTGATACTGGTCTGTTAATTGACTTTGTAAATGGCGTAAGCGCTCGCTGACCTTTTCTTTCTTAGCTTCAGCACGTGTTTGCTTGCGAATCCACTCTTCATTCTGCTGGCGGGCCTGATCCAAATGACTAGCAATATCATCCAGTTGCCCTTCAATATCATCTAATTCAAACTGCTTACGAATCAAACCTTGTTGGAGGTTTGTTTTCTGCATTTTGGCTTCTTCAGCCTGTTGACTGAGCAATTCTGTATCAACCTTCTCCAGATTATCAACCTTTTCTTGAAGAAGGCGCTGGATTTCTTCTTGCTCAAGATCAAGATTACTTAGTTCCTTACCTAAGCGTTCAATATCAGCAACTTCATAACGTTTTTGTCCTTGCAGTTCTGTCTTAAGCAGGCGAGCTTGCGCTACCTCTTCCTGCAAGTTTTGATAGCGTTCTTGGATGGCATTTTTATTAGACTTAATCTCTTCAATCTCAGCTTCCAGATTTTGCTTGTCACTGGCGATTTTAGCAAGGCGCTCTTGACATTTTTCCTTATCCGCTTGCCAATCTCCTTCAGAAAGACGATTTAATTCCTCTTCTTGGAGTTTCCAAAGAGTTTCCAGTTCTTCAACTTGCTGACTGGTCTGTTGATAAGCAAGAGACAAGCCTTGCTCCTGGATACGTGCTTGTTCTCCTTGAGATTTGATGGCTTCTAATGATTCGGTCAATCTAGCCATCTGGTCTTGCAAGGTCTTCAAAGCCACTTCTTCTGAACGAAGACTTGCTTCTTCTTCAGCAATTTCTTTTTGTAATTGCTCCAGTTCTGGCTTAATGAAAATACTGTTATTCTGACGATTGGCTCCACCTGCATAGGAACCACCCGTGCGCAGCTCTGTCCCATCCAGTGTCACCATACGAACCTGATAACGAACTTGTCGAGCAGCTGCACGCGCATGTTCTACAGTATCAAAGATAGCCGTCGTAGCTAGCAAGTTTTTGAAAATGGCTTCTAGTCTCTTATCAAACGACACTAACTCATCTGCCATGCCAAGGAAGCCTGGACTTGCTGCGATAGCATCTTGATTCTGACTAGAAATCGTACGTGCCTTGATAGTCGTCAATGGAAGAAAGGTCGCACGACCAGCTCTGTTTCGTTTAAGGAAATCAATAGCTTTAGTTGCCGACTCTTCATCTTCTACGATGATATGCTGGCTACTTGCCCCTAAGGCAATCTCCAGGGCAGTTTGATAATGCACATCAAAAGTCAGGTGCTCACTGACTGCACCAATAATCCCACCAAGGCGATCTTTTTCTTGGAGAACACTCTTAACACCTGCATAAAAGTTACTATGATTTCTCAGGATATTTTCCAAACTTTGAGCTCTGGCCTGCTTGTTTTTGAGACTATCCAGACGGTCAAAGAGTTGGCTTTGTTGAGATTGATAGGAAGATTTCTGCTCCTCTTGCTCCTTGGCAATAGCTTGGTAGTCGGCCAATAATTTCTGAACATGCTCCTTGGCAGTTTCAAGCTCGTCTTTTTGCTGACTAGCCTTCTCTTTAGCTGTAGCCAACTGTTCTTTCAGCTTTTCTAATTGATCTGCTTGTTTTTGAGAAAGCTGACGACTATTTTCCAACTCGTTTTCGATACGGGTCAGCTGGTTTGAGACATCTGCTTCTTCTTGTAAAAGAGCTACAAAGCGTTCGCGTAAGAGCTCAATCATTTGATCAGGATCATCTGAAAAAGCCAGCAATTCAGCCTCTAAACGATTGAGTTTTTGATTATTTTGGACTAGATTTTCTTCTAAGAGAGCTAAAGAGCTTTCTTTTTCAGCCTTTTCCTGACTTAGAGTCTTTCTCTTATCCTCCAAAGTAGCCAAACGGACTTGTGCTTCCTGTTGATTCAGGGCTACTTGCTCAGATTCTAATTTCGATAAGGCTAATTTTCTCTCTAAATCACTAATCAGACTGGTCAAATCCATCAAACTGCCTTGGTCTTTGGCCATTTCAGCCTGTAAATCTTGGCGTTGCTTTTTAAGAGTTTGGTTTTCTTCTTCTAATTTTTCACGCTTTTGGTAGTAGCTAGTCAAGAGTTCCTGAACCTGAGCCAACTCTTCTTCTGTCAACTCTAGTTCAGCCTTATTTTCCTTGATTTGAGCAACTAAAACATCCAAGTAAATAGCTTTACGTTGGCCTTCCAAGTCTAGAAACTTACGAGCATTTTCAGCTTGCTTCTCAAGAGGTTTGATTTGATTATCCAACTCGTAGATAATATCTTCCAGACGATCCAGATTATCCTGAGTTTGTTGCAGTTTACTCTCAGTTTCTTTTCGACGAGTCTTGTATTTTAAAACTCCAGCAGCTTCTTCAAAAATAGCTCGGCGTTCCTCAGGCTTGGAGTTGAAAATCTCCTCAACCTTCCCTTGGGAAATAATAGAGAAGGAATCTCGTCCCAAACCTGTATCCAAGAAAAGATCATGAATATCACGCAGACGGACTTTCTTTCCGTCAATCTTGTATTCGCTATCTCCGCTACGATAGATATGGCGTTCTACCCTGATTTCTTGACCTGCATCCTTGATAAATCCATCATTATTATCCAGAGTCACAACTACAGAAGCATAATTGAGCGGTTTGCGACTTTCTGTTCCGGCAAAAATGACATCCGGCATCTTGCCGCCACGGAGACTCTTAACACTTGACTCCCCCAAGGCCCAACGCAGACTTTCTGTAATATTCGACTTTCCAGATCCATTGGGTCCAACAACTGCCGTCACTCCTTGGTCAAAGACGACCTTAGTCTTATCAGCAAAAGACTTGAATCCCTGAATTTCGATTTCCTTTAAATACATGAATCCAGCCCTTTCTCAACGGCATTTTTGGCAGCTTCTTGCTCTGCTAGTTTCTTAGAACGACCTTGACCTTGACCAATGCTCTTGCCTTCAACCAGGACTTCTACATCAAAAACCTTATCATGGGCAGGACCCGTTTCAGAAATCACCTGATAACGAATAGCCACATCGCCATTGACCTGAAGTAACTCTTGGAGATGCGTTTTGTAGTCTGTAATCATCTCAAATTCGCCTGCTTCAACCTTCGGAATCATGACTTGATAGATAAATTCCTTAACCTTGGCCACATCCTTGTCCAAAAGGAGGGCACCAAGAAAGGCTTCAAAGGCATCACCAAGAATGGTATCACGATTGCGACCACCAGATTTTTCTTCCCCCTTACCCAACTTGATAAATTGATCAAACTGGCAATCACGCGCAAAACCAGCCAAACTCTCCTCACGGACAATCATAGCACGGAGTTTGGACAAATCGCCTTCAGGCTTTTTAGGATATTTTTTATACAGATATTCTGAAATCAATAACTGTAGAACAGCGTCTCCTAAAAATTCCAAGCGTTCATTGTGTGAAATTTTTAAGAGGCGGTGCTCATTGGCATAACTCGTATGAGTAAAGGCAGTTTCCAGTAAGTTTTTGTCTGCAAATTCGATTGCAAAATGGTTCTTTAGTACAGTTTGTAATTCTTTCATACCAACCTCTTTCTAACTGATAACAGTCCTTTTTATTATATCAAAAAAAGCCCCCTGAGTCACTCTAAAACGGGACTGGAGAGCATTTGGGAATTCTTTAAAAAGATATTTTCAGTTTTCGGAGCAAATTTGGAGCAGAACAAAGAAAAAAGCCCTACTAAAGGCTTTCTTAGGATGTTTACATCCACCCTGAGGGAATCGAACCCCCATCTCAAGAACCGGAATCTTACGTGATATCCATTACACTAAGGGTGGAAACTTGTTTTATTATAACAGAAATTTGCTCTAATAACAAGTTTTTTTCTGGTGAGAATAGCCCGTCTTAGTGGGAAGCATCCCCATTCCAGATAGAGTTTTTCACGATTACATAATCAACGTGTTTAAGGTCAGCAACCTGACGTCCACCTGCATAAGAAATAGCACTTTGAAGGTCTTGTTCCATCTCAGTTAAAGTGTCTTGCAGATGACCTTTAGCAGGAAGCAAGATACGTTTGCCTTCCACATTTTTGTAAGCACCTTTTTGATATTGAGAAGCTGAACCGTAGTATTCTTTGAACTGTTCACCGTCGACTTCAATCGTTTTCCCTGGACTTTCAATATGTCCTGCAAAGAGAGAACCAATCATGACCATGCTAGCACCGAAGCGAATAGACTTGGCAATATCACCGTGAGTACGAATTCCTCCATCAGCGATAATCGGTTTACGCGCAGCCTTAGCACACCAGCGTAGAGCAGCCAACTGCCAACCACCTGTACCAAAACCAGTCTTGACCTTGGTGATACAAACCTTACCAGGACCGATTCCGACCTTAGTCGCATCTGCACCAGCATTTTCCAATTCACGGACAGCTTCTGGTGTTCCTACATTTCCAGCAATAACAAAAGTATCTGGCAATTCTTTCTTAATGTGTTGAATCATAGAAATCACGCTATCTGCATGACCATGAGCAATGTCAATCGTGATGTATTCTGGAGCGTCAGCTTTGAGCTGGCTAACGAAATCATACTCGTAGTCCTTAACACCGACAGAGATAGAAGCAATGAGCCCTTGATCGTGCATGCGTTTAATAAAAGGAATTCGCCCCGCTTCATCAAAACGATGCATAATATAGAAGTAACCACCTTTAGCCAGTTGCTCTGCTACATTTTCATCCAAAATCGTCTGCATATTAGCTGGCACAACAGGTAGTTTAAAGGTGTGCTTTCCTAAAGTGACACTTGTATCCGCTTCTGCACGGCTTTTAATGACACATTTATTTGGAATCAATTGAATATCTTCGTAATCAAAAATTGGAAATTCATTTAACATATCGATGTCTCGTTTCTTTTGTAATGACCTACCTATGCTCTCGCATCACTACGCCTTTTCCGACGTTTCCTTAATTTATTATAAACTAAAGTACAGTTTTTGTCAAATAATTTCATAAATTAAAAAATATTGTTCGGTTTTTATTGTATAAATAATAAAAGAAAGAGGAGAGATTATTTTCTCCCCACTTCCTACATTCTAATAATACTCGCCCTGACGATAGTCCCATGAGTTAAAAGTGTCTGACAGGTGCATCATGATTTTATCAATGTCAAGCCCTTTACGGATTACAACTGGCGCTGGTGAAGTTGAACGTGCTCCTCCTTGTTCTGGGATTAGTTTGCCGTCTTTATCAACCATAGACACCATCACACCTTGCTCGTAGCGTGTTTCAATCGTTTTGTCAGGCTGGATAGATGCCACATAGTCATCCGCCTCGATAACAAGGTCAACTGCACCTTCGATACGTTCTCCAATACCTTCTACTTTACCACGGTTTCCTTTTCCAGATGGGTTAGCTGATGAGGCATAAACCATCTTGCCTTCTTCCCAAAGTTTGGCAGCCAATTGTTCACCAGCTTTACCAAATTTGATAACAAAACAGCTCGTTCCACGCACGTCAGTCATCAGCTCTTCACGACCATCACCGTATGCTTTGAGTTTTTCAAAAGCTTCTGGTTTCCAAGGAAGGATACAACCAAGAAGAATATCTTCATCCCAATGTTTTTGGTAGAAGGCTTCAATTTCTGGGTTAAGTTGTGCTAAAGCACGAAGCTCATCCATGCTACCGCAGAGAACAACACCTGGTTTGTTACGGTTACGCTCTTTGGCTGCGAACTTACGCTCAAGTCCTGCCTTATCGCTGGTCATGATAATGTAACCAACTTTAGTAGGGCAAACGATACATCCGCCCTCACCTTTTAAAATGTCATAGCCTTCTTGTGAAAGTGTTCCGTTCCATTGAATGTGTTTTGTCATAGTTCTATTTCCTTTTCTAATTTTCTTCTAATCCTGCCAGTAGGCTGGTCGTTGTTTTTCATAGGCAGCAATCAAATCTTCATACTGCAAGGTAATTCCGATATCATCCAAACCATTTGAGAGCTTGTGTTTCCACTCGCTATCAATTTCAAAAGTGAACTCTCCAACCGGTGAGATGATTTTCTGTTGTTCCAAGTCCACAGTTACCTGGTCAGTCGGTTTGAGCTGGGCTAGCTTTTCTCTAACCTCTCTAGGCTGAACAATAGGCAACATGCCATTATTGAGTTCATTATTGTAATGAATATCCCCAAAAGATCCTGCAATCACGACCTTAAAACCATAGTCTGCTAAGGCCCAAGCTGCATGTTCCCTCGAAGAACCTGCCCCAAAGTTATCCCCTGAGATAAGAATACTGGCTTTACGATATTCAGGCTGATTAAAGACAAAGTCAGGATCCTCAGTATACTTGTCGTCCAGATAACGCCAAGCATACATGAGGTACTTACCAAAGCCTTTTTTATCAATCAACTTGAGAAACTGCTTGGGTAGGATTTGGTCGGTGTCGATATTATCATTCATGAGAGGAACGGTCGTTCCCGTATAAACTGTAAATTTCTCCATATCCTCTCCTTACTGGGCTTCTGGCATTTGCCGAACATCTACGAAGCGCCCTGCAATAGCTGCCGCAGCTGCCATGGCTGGACTGCAGAGGTGGGTCTTAGCACCAAAGCCTTGTCTATCTTCAAAGTTGCGGTTGCTGGTTGAGGCGCAGTGAACGCCATCTGGAACCTTGTCAGGATTCATCCCTAGGCACATAGAGCAACCTGGGTCTCTCCACTCAAAGCCAGCATCTAGAAAGACCTTATCCAAGCCCAACTTCTCAGCAGCTCGTTTGACAGGACGAGAACCTGGGACTACGATAGCCGTTAAGTTAGGAGCAATCTTCTTCCCTTTAACAAATCGCGCAGCCAGTTGCAAGTCGCTGAGACGAGCATTAGTACAAGAACCGATAAAGATATAGCCTAGTTCAATATCAGCTGGCTTTTGACCAGGCTCCAAGTCCATGTAATTGTAGGCTCGCTCATCATTCATATCCTTAATTTCTGGGAATCTACTGTCAAAGTCAACCCCCATAGCAGGGTTGGTTCCCCAGGTCACCATAGGAGCCAAGTCTGAAACATCCATCTGGATAACCTTATCGTAAACGACATTCTCATCACTGACAAGGGTCTTCCAATCTGCCACAGCCTCTTCAAAGTCCTCTGGAACACATTCCCGTCCTTTGAGATAATCATAGGTGGTTTGATCTGGATTCATGATTCCCATCTTGGATCCAAACTCGATGGACATATTGCAGATGGTCATTCGTTCTTCCATGCTCAGTGCATCAATAGCTTGTCCACGATATTCCACCACGTAGCCAACGCCGCAAGCAACGCCGTACTTGGCAATCAAAGCTAAAATGAAATCCTTGGAATAAACTCCTTTTTGAGGAACACCAGTGAATTCCACCAGCATTTTCTTGGGTTTGACCTGCCAGAGGGTCTGTGTCGCAAAGACATGTTCGACCTCACTGGTCCCAATTCCAAAAGCGATCGCTCCGAAAGCCCCGTGGGTTGCTGTATGGCTATCCCCACAGACGATGAATTTCCCTGGTTGAGTTCTTCCTGTTTCTGGACCAACCATGTGAACGATTCCTTGCTTTTCAGAACCGTGGGCAGCATGTTCGATCCCAAATTCCTCAACATTTTCAGCAAGCTTATCAATTTGTACCTTAGAAATCACATCTCGAATATCGTAGATATTGACTGTCGGGACATTGTGGTCAAAGGTTCCAAATGTCAAGTCTGGTCGTCTCAATCTACGACCTGCGTCTCGTAATCCTTGAAATGCCTGAGGGCTGGTCACTTCATGAATATAGTGCTGGTCCACATACATGAGTTGGGGTTGCCCCTCTTCTCCTGTGATGACATGACGGTCCCACAATTTATCAAAAATCGATTTTCCTGCCATCCATTACCTCCAAATAAAATATAAGGCTACTAGTGTGGTCACCATCCCAAGAAACCAAACTGTTTTAAAGTACCATTTTCGAGTCTTGTGATGAAAGATGATTCCTGCTAACCAAGCACCAAAACCACCACAAGTAAAGGCTAAAATAAGTAAGATTTTCTCTGGGATGCGCCAAGCTCTTCTCCTCGCCTTAGATTTGTCAATGCCATAAATCAAGAAAATGATGACATTCCAAATCAAAAGGACTAGAGTAATTTTTTCGTCTAACTTCATAACTTTGCAATAATAGCTTCCGTCATTTCCTTTGTTGAAGCCTGTCCTCCTATATCTCTCGTTAATGTACCAGCTGCCAAACTTGCCTCAACAGCACGCTCAATACGCTCTGCATCCTCATAACGTCCAAAACTATCTCTCAACATCATGGACACTGATAAAATCATGGAAATAGGATTGGCAATTCCTTGACCAGCAATATCAGGTGCTGAACCGTGAATAGGTTCATAGAGACTTGGTCCATTTTCAGAATGACTGGCTGATGGCATAACCCCAAGTGTGCCAGATAGAACGCTTGATTCATCCGAGAGAATATCTCCGAAAAGATTCTCCGTCACGATGACATCAAACTTAGCAGGATTGGTAATCATGAGCATAGCAGCTGAGTCTACCAACTGGTGTTCCAAGGTTACATCTGGAAAATCCTTTGCGACTTCCTCAGCTACTTTGCGCCAAAGTTTTGATGTTGCTAACACGTTTTGCTTATCAATGCTAGTAACGATTTTTCTTCTACTTCTTGCAATTTCAAAGGCTTTACGAATAATTCGCTCCACCTCCTCATAGCTATATTCGTTGATATCACGCGCTTTTCGCTCTTCAATAATATGATCCCCAAAGTAAATACCACCTGTCAACTCACGCACCACGACAAAGTCAACACCAGCAATTCGTTCTGGTTTGAGAGGTGACAAATGCTTAAGACTCTCAAAGATTTTGACTGGGCGAATATTGGCATAGAGATTGAGTTCCTTACGGAGAGCCAGCAAGCCTTGTTCAGGTCGAACGACTGCACCATCATACTGAGGACTACCGATAGCCGCTAGGAGAATAGCATCTGCTTCACGACATACCTTAAGGGTTTCAACAGGTAAGGGATGCCCTGCAACATCGATACCTGCACCTCCAAAAGGTCGTCTATCAATCTCATAGTCAAAACCTGTTTTTTCAGCTAGGGCTTCCAGAACCTCTAAACCGGCCTCCATGATTTCTGGGCCGATTCCGTCCCCTGCTAAAGCTACTATTTTCTTTGTCATAGCATTCTCCTTTACACACTCGGCATGTCACGGTAGGAAACACTTCGTCCCATCTCACCAGCATTCTCTTTTTGAACAAAGGTATTGGCATTGATGTAGGCAATAGCTGAAGCCTTCAACACATCGAAATCAAGACCTGCTGCGTTAAAGATTGTCTCTGTATCTCTATTTTCAACAGTAACCAAAACCCGAGCCTGGGCATCGATTCCATCCGTCACAGCGTCAATAGTGTAGGATACCAAGCGAACGGATTGATTGAAGAATTTGTCGATAGCATTGAAGATAGCTTCAACAGAACCTTGTCCTGTCGCATTAAATTCGACTTTCTCATCTTCCATATTAGCTAGGCTAACGAGTGCTTCTATATCATTATCCGTATGAGTTTGTAGTTGTAAATCATCAAAGTGGAAGCCTTCTGGATTTTCAACCATGGTTCCAGCTACCAAAGCTCGAATATCTGCATCTGTGATTTCTTGTTTTTTGTCCGCTAACGCCTTGAACTTAGCAAAGAGTGGCTTGATGTCCTCCTCTGTAAATTCTAGGGCCAATTCTCTTAGTTTCTCTACAAAGGCATGACGTCCAGATAATTTTCCAAGCGGAAGACTATTACTCTTAACACCAACCAATTCAGGGGTGATGATCTCATAAGTGAGAGGATTTTTAAGGACTCCATCTTGGTGAATACCAGATTCGTGAGAGAAGGCATTACCACCAACGACGGCCTTGTTTTTAGGAACTGGAATACCTGAGAAGCGAGAAACCATTTCTGACGTATTGATGGTCTCATTTAAGACAATACTGGTTTCTGCTTGGTAGTAATCTTGGCGAATATTAAGGGCCACTGCAATTTCTTCCAAAGCAGCATTCCCAGCTCGCTCACCAATACCGTTGATAGTTCCTTCGACACGGCCCGCCCCATTCTTAACAGCAGCAAGGCTATTTGCCACTGCCATTCCGAGGTCATCATGACAGTGTGGTGAATAGATAATCTGACGATCTGTCTTGACATTCTCAATCAAGTGTTTGAAGATAGCTCCGTATTCCTCTGGTGTGGTAAATCCTACCGTATCAGGGATATTGATATAAGACGCCCCTGCATCGACCGCTGTTTGAACGACTTGCAAGAGGAAATCCAACTCTGTTCTGGTCGCATCCTCAGGAGAGAATTCAACAATCTCAAACTTAGAACGGGCATAGGAAACATGCTCCTTAATAGCTTCCAAAATCTCTTCCTTACTCTTATTGAGCTTATACTTTCGGTGAATTGGACTGGTAGCGATAAAGACGTGAACCTGTGGATACTTGGCATCCTTGAGGGCCTCGTAACAAGCATCAATATCAGACTTGACAGAGCGGGCTAAACCAGTCACCGCTGTTTTCTTCAAGGCCTTAGCAATCTCCTGAACTGCTGTAAATGAATCAGGACTCGCCGCTGGAAAACCAGCTTCGATGGCTGAAATACCCCATTTCTCCAGCTGTCTTGCAATGGCAATTTTTTCCTTGATTGAAAAGTTAACACCCGGTGTCTGTTCTCCATCCCGAAGGCTGGTATCTAGAAATTCAACTGTTCGCATAAGATTTCCCCTTTTCCAAATATGGTTTTAAAAAAACATCTCGCTTAGAAATCCAAGCGAGATGTTGATTTACTCCCGCTTGGTAAGCCAAACAGGACTAATGCTTTTTGCACTAGCCCGAGTACCTCAACAACAAAGCAAATTGATTAAACTTAGCTGTTTTCATGTTTGACTTTCTCCTTCGTTTGATATCTTGTTTAGTATTTTAGCATAGGCAAAAGTACTTGTCAAGAAAAAATCCAATATTTTCTGAAAATTTCTTCAGTAGAGAATATTTTGCTAATTGAAAGTTTTTGAAAAATCTTGAAATATTTCATTTTTTAAAGGTTAAGCTCCAACTTTTTTCTATCAATTCCAGTACTTTTTCGTCTGATAAAGTATCATCAAGCGCCACACTAATCCAGTAGCGTTTGTTCATATGAAAGGCTGGATAAATGCCCTTTTTTGAAAGTAAGTCAGCTACTTGGTCATGTTTGAGGTTGACTGCTTCCACCTGTCCTTCTCTGCCCTTTTCCAGCTTATCCCAAGATATTTTCATCAAGACGGCATACCACTTTTGATTGCCTTCGTGTCTTAACACTGCCGTATCAGGAGATTTCTCCCACAAATACTCCAACTGATTACCATACTTTTCCTGAACTTGAGTCACGATTCGTTTAGTCTGAGGACAGATAAAATCTTGCACATCAAAACAAGCCTTCCGAATCTGGTAAAGAATCTCCAGACAAGCCTCACGAACACTTCCGACAAAACTCCCTCTCATACTTTCCATATGGACTTGAGGATAGAGGTCACTCGTTTCCTGGTCAAAGACTTGAAAGCTCATATTATCAGTAGTTATGGACACAATCATGACAAAGTCTCCCTGTAAAATCTGGCAACTATAGGTCCAGACTCCACTATTTTCTACAAAACCATAGGCATGAGCTTTTTCTTGATTAAACTGATAGGATTTAAATATTTCAAACATAAGCGAAAACTGCTACCCAAAGCTAGCAGTTCCTTTCTATTTTTTAAAAGACAACCTTGGTTCCGTGGAGCTGTGTCACACCTAGTTGGTCGATAAAGGTTTGACGGTTGTCCAAGTCAATCCCCCCACCTGGTAGAATTTCAATCTTACCTTTAGCATGTTCTAAAATTCTGTGATAGTGAGCAAAACGTTTTTCTAAGGAGTCACCAGACACACCAGCACGAGTTAAGATACGAGTAACACCAGCTTGGCTGAGCCAGTCAATAGCTTCCAGTTGATCTTCATCGCTCAATTCATCAAAGGCCATGTGAAAGACAATTTCCATTCCTTTTGATGTAGCAATTAACTTCTCAAGATTAGGCTTATCCAACTTCTTATCAGCAGTTAAAACCCCAAATACAACTCCTTGACTTCCAGCCTGAGCAGTCAACCGAATGTCTTCTAGCATAATAGCAATTTCTAGTTCATTATAGACAAAGTCGCCACCACGTGGACGAATCATGGTCATGATAGTCGTATCGTAGTTAGCTGCCAATTCAACCGCTGCCTTGGTCACGCCATAGCTTGGTGTTGTTCCTCCCACTGCTAGATTATCACAGAGTTCGATTCGACGAGCTCCAGCCTGCATCGCTTTTTCAAGCAAGGTCACATTTTCAGCACAAAATTCGTAAATCATTTAATTCTCCTTGAAGATTACTTTAAATTCATTATATCATATTGTTATGAATATGCTTTCAATTTTATCAAGGGAAATAGTGACAAATTTTACTTATTCTTTATCCGGAATGACCTTGAAGAGATAATAAGTGATAAAGACGGTCAAGGCTCCTAGACCGATTTTTACTGGTAAAAGAGGGGCAAAATAAATAGAAATTCCCATCAAGATGTAGATAGATACGATAATTTTTTTCTTACGTTCACGCGCAATTGACTTAGTCTCACGAAAATCAGCTACATATGCTTGATAGAGCTTGGTATGATAAAGCCAGTCTTCGAAACGCTTGGAACTTCTGGAAAAACAAGCAATAGACAACAAAAGAAAAGGCGTTGTGGGCAACAAGGGTAAAACAACCCCAATAATAGCCAAGGCTAGTGATAAAAAACCAATAATTAGATAGATAAGACGCATAACTTCTCCTAGTTAATACTCTTCGAAAATCTCTTCAAACCGCGTCAACGTCACCCTTACCGTAGGTATGGTTCCTGACTTCGTCAGTCTCTTCTGCAACCTCAAAGCAGTGCTTTGAGCAACCTGCGGTTAGTTTCCTAGTTTGCTCTTTGATTTTCATTGAGTATAAAATAATCTTCTTCTAGTTTCGCATACAATGGTGAATTTTGTCAAGTTCCAACCAAAAAGAGCCTGAAATTCACTTTCAGGACTCTCCTCTTATTTAATCTTTTCTTCTTCGTAGTCACCATTACTACATACAACCTGCTTGCCACCACCGCGGACTTTTTTCTCCATGAGGAAGTTGCCACATTTTGGACAGTCACGACCAACAGGCTTGTCCCAAGAAGTAAATTCACAATCTGGATAGCGATTGCAACCATAGAAGAGGCGATTGCGTTTGGTTTTACGTTCAATGATTTGTCCCTGATGACAGCTTGGACACTCAACACCAATCTCTTTCACGATTGCTTGGGTATGACGGCAATCTGGGAAATTGCTACAAGCATAGAACTTACCAAAACGACCAAGTTTAATGACCATTGGACTGCCACACACTTCACAGTCAAATCCAGCTGGTTCATCCTTGATTTGGATTTTTTCCATTTCTTCTTCAGCCTTGGCCACTTCTTTGGAGAATGGTCTGTAAAAGGCATCAATGACACGTTGCCACTGCTCTTTTCCAACTTCGACATCATCCAGTTTGCCTTCCATTTCAGCTGTAAAGGTCACGTTTACGATATCTGGGAAATATTCAACGATGAGCTTGTTAACAATTTCTCCCAACTCTGTCGGTTCAAAACGTTTGGCTACAAGACGAACATAATAACGTTTCTGAATAGTTTCAATGGTCGGTGCGTAGGTTGACGGACGTCCAACCCCATTTTCCTCCAAGGTCTTGATCAGTGTCGCTTCAGAATAGCGAGCAGGTGGTTGAGTAAAATGTTGCTCTGGTTTGCTATTAATCTGCTTAACCACATCTCCAACAGCCATGTCTGGTAACATCTTATTCTTGTCAGAATCATTGTAAATGGCAAGATAACCATCAAACTTAACCTGACTACCATTAGCAGCAAATTGAACCCCATTTTGAGACAATTTAACAGCCATGGTATCAAAGACAGCAGCTGTCATCTGGCTAGCCACAAAACGATTCCAAATAAGAGTATAAAGCTTGAGTTGATCCTTGTCCAAATACTTAGCAATACTTTCAGGTGTATTAAAGACACTAGACGGACGAATAGCCTCGTGGGCATCCTGAGCTCCTGAAGCATTTTTGACCTTGCTACCATGTTTAGAATACTTGCTACCAAAACGGTCCGTAATGAAGTTTGCTGCCTCATTTTGCGCTACAGGACTGATACGAGTCGAATCGGTACGCATATAGGTAATCAAACCTTGAACACCAGAACCGATATTAATTCCTTCATAGAGCTGTTGGGCAACCATCATGGTTTTTCGAGTACGGAAATTGATTTTATTGGCAGCATCCATCTGCATAGATGAAGTGGTATAGGGTAAAGGAGCATTGCGTTTGCGCTCTTTCTTATCCACCTGATCTACTGAAAAGTCTTTACTAGTCAGACGAGACAAGATTTCCTTGACCTCATCATTACTAGTCAGTTTCAGCTTTTTGCCATCTACTCCATAGAAGGAAGCCTGAAATTGCTTGGTTCCCTTTTTAAAAACACCATCAATTGTCCAGTATTCTTCTGGCTGGAAAGCATTGATTTCATTTTCACGGTCAATGATTAACTTAAGCGCAATGGACTGGACGCGTCCTGCTGACAAGCCCTTCTTGACCTTCTTCCACAAAATAGGCGAAATCGAATACCCGACCAAGCGGTCCAGGACTCGACGTGCCTGTTGGGCATCGACCAAGTCCATATCAATCTTGCGTGGTTCTTTAAAAGCATTTTTGACCGCATCCTTGGTGATTTCATTGAAGACCACACGGTTGGCATCATTTTCATCCAAGTTGAGAATATGAGCCAAATGCCAAGAAATCGCTTCTCCTTCACGGTCCGGGTCACTCGCCAGAAAGACTTTATTAGCTTTTTTAGCTTCTTTTTTCAAGTCATTGATAAGAGGACCTTTTCCTCGAATATTGATATATTGCGGTTCATAATTATTTTCAATATCGACTGACATACTGGATTTCTTCAAATCACGGATATGCCCAACACTAGCTAAAACCTTGTAGTTTCTGCCTAGATATTTTTCAATCGTCTTGGCCTTAGCAGGCGACTCCACGATTACTAGATTTTTTTTAACTGTTGATTTTTTCTTTTTTGTTGCCGTAGCCACAGTATCACACCTTTTCAAAGTAATAAACTTTATAAAGTGTAAACCATTTTGCCATAACTGTCAAGACTTAGCTCCTATATATAGAAGAAAAGTTGGTTTAGAAAGAGAAATTTTGTCTTAAAATTCAAATTCCGCAAGAACATCTTGCCCGCTGGTGACCAATTTTGCCCCTTCTTGAATCAAATGATGGCAACCGTCTGATAGTCCATCTAAAATGCTACCAGGAATAGCAAAAACATCGCGTCCTTCTTCCATGGCCCTCTCACAGGTAATGAGACTACCTGAGCGCATCTTAGCCTCTGCTACAATCACACCACGACAAAGTCCAGCAATGATGCGATTACGGGCAGGAAAATGAAATTTCAGAGGTTGTTCACCAGGTCCATATTCACTAAGAACCAGATGGTCATTGCTGATATAGTCTTGCAAGCGTTTATTGGCTTTAGGATAAAACACATCCAGTCCTGTTCCAATCACTGCAATAGTTTTACCGCCATTCTGGAGAGCTGCCATATGAGCTGCTGTGTCAATGCCCTTGGCTAATCCACTGACGATAACCAGTTCATTTTCCAATCCCTGAATAATTTTTTCAACCGACTTAGCTCCCTGTTTGCTGCAAGAACGACTTCCTACGACTGCTACCTTAGGAAATTTCAAGAGGTCGAGATTGCCCTTGTAAAATAAAAGCACAGGAGCATCGTATATTTCACTCAAATCCCAAGGGTAACAGTCATCTAAAATAGAAAAAGATGGAAATTTTTGAAACTCCTTCTCCAAATGCGCATCGTCTATCTGAAAATAACGTTCCATAAAAACAGCTGGATTTCGGCAGCCTGATATATCTGCAATATCTCCTAACAACAGTTCTTGATCGAAATTTTCACCATATTCTAGGACCTTCAAAACCTGTTGATTGGTCAAACCTGATTTTTTTAACTTATAGATTTCATAGTTTGTGATTTTCATAAATATCTCCATTTCTTTTTCTACTCATCTATTTATTCGTAAAAAATCAAAAAAACATCCGACTATTTTAGCCAGATGTTGGAATCTTTAATTTTCATTTTTAAGAATTTCTTCTAATTTATGGTAGTCTTGGACACTATCGATCTCATAGATGCTATTGCCTTCTAATTCTTCAACATAGACATCTAGCTCTTTGATATTATCCTTAACCATATTGTCCCAGTAGAGATCAACAAATTCACCACTCGCATAAGCCTTGTCTATAAAGCTGACAATCTTTTCTGCAGTTGGAGCGTCCCAGAAGGATACACCACTAAGGATACGACCAGCCTTGCTATCAACAGTAATGTCTTGAACCTTATAGTCATCTCCATAGACCAAGAACCATTCGTTGGTACAATCTTCACGATAAACACTAAAATAAGTCGAACGTGTCAAATCATTGCGGAACATATTTTTGAAGAGATAGTTATCCGCATCAATAACATAGCTGTTAGCCAACTCTTCTTTTACAAGATAGAGAGAGTAAAAGTTATTGTAGTCAGCGTATTTATCATTGAAAACGAGGCGAACACCATATTTTTCTTTTAAGTAATCGAATTGTTCTTTAAGGTAACCAACGATGATGATGATATCATGGATACCTTTTTCTTTGAGAAACTCAATTTGGTATTCAATCAAAGGTTTTTCATTAACCTGAACCAAGGCTTTAGGGGTATTTTCAGTCATAGGACGCAAGCGAGTTCCCAATCCCGCTGCTAAGATGATAGCTTTCACACGAATCTCCTTTATTCTTTAATAATAATATAAACTCCAGCAATGACGACAAGTGACGTAATAATTGTCAACATATCTAGCGGTGCACCCAAGAAAACAACAGCAAACAAGACTGTCCATACTACATAGCTCACATTCAAGCCTGTAGCCTTGGCTGGTTGCAAGCGATTGATAGCGATATAATAAGCCAAGTAGGAAATCATATCAAAGGCTGCAAAGACAATCATGAGACCTAGCAATTGTCCATTGGCCACTTCTGCAAATGACTGATGAGAGAAGAGCACAATCACAAGATAGGATAAGAATGAAGTTACTTGACGGATTAAGAGAGCTTCGATTTCACTCAATTCACTTTCCATGGCAAAGGAGCTAAGGACACTTTCACTCCCCCATGCAATGGCACAAACCAAAGCACAAAGAATCCCAATGTAGAAAGAATTAACCTGTTCAACCTTATAGGTCTGAGCAATAATCCCTCCAATAATCAAGACGATCCCAAACACAGTATTTTTCGAAATCTTGTGCTTCAAAAAGAAGAAAGCCAATAAAACTGAAATCGCAGGGTAAATAGCCGATACAGATGAAGCTAAGGAACTTCCGATATACTTAACTGCATAAAGATTGGCCTGCATACCGATAGGGCCTGCTAGCAAGGCTCCGATGATCACACTAACATTGCGAATATTTAAGAAAATTGAGAGACGAACTTTTCCTTCTTTTACCAAGAGAAAAGCTAGTAAGATAAAGATACTCAAGAAATCGTGAGCAGCGGCTACCACAAAGGGCGACAAGTCAGTAAAAATTGAAAAGATATAAGCACTAATTGTCAGACCCAACCCCCAGAAAATACCTGAGAGTAGACCAAAAGAAACTCCATTTTTATTTTTCATCTGAACCTCCATAATAGGACAAACCTTTGACAGCTCTTTGGTAACGATTCACACCATAGTCACCAAAATCTGCGCCTTGCTCTTCCTTATAGACTGTCCATAAACTCCAAATAGTATCTTGTAAAATTTTATAGATCGCAATCTTTTCACGAGAGACAGGTGTTTGCTCACTGTCATAGTGAGATAGGAAGGCTTCTTCCTCTTGACGAGTGAATTCAGACTCTAAAAAGAGGGCAGCCAAATCCCACATTGGATCGTTCATTGATGAATATTCCCAGTCAATCAAATAAAGTCGTCCTTGAGGTGATTCGATAAAGTTTTCAGGCACCAAATCGATATGACAAGATTTTCTGTCAACACCTAAGTCAGCCAATCTTTTCTCTAAGGAGAAGACTTCTTCTCGAACAGCTTCATAGTTGGCATACGGGATTTTTTCTTCAATCAAAGATTCGTATTTTTTGATTTCTTCAAAAGGAGCAAATTCTCCTCTTAATTCCTTACCAGAAGCATGAATGGTTTGTAAAATTGGAGCAATTTTATCAAACTTGGTCTTGATTGACGTTGAATCAAGCGTAATCGCAGATTCGATATACTCATTTACTTTGATACCAGCTTCAATATCAAAAAGATAATTTTTTACATCTAAGTCTAAATCCTTTAGTAGTTCAAGATTGTACTTTTCATCTTGACGATTGATCAGCTTTTCTGTCCCTTTACCAAAGAACTTAACGATGTATTGCTTATTTGTTGTTTTGACCAAATAGTTTTGATTGGTCATTCCCCCCAGTTGTTCAACACTGAGGACTTCCTCTTCTTCACTAAGTAGGGAAGAAATTTTCTCTTTAATGATTTTCTCCACAATTAACCTCCAGCACCTATACTTCCCACTTAAACACGGTTTTAAAGGCTGTGTTTAAATCGGTTGCAAAGACACGGTGAATATCTTTAATTTCTCTTACAGGTTCTTCTAGATAAAGGATATTTTTAAGACGATTGGCAAATTTCTTGACTTCCATCATTTGGATTGCATTTTCAAAATCGATGCGACCAGAACGAGAAGATCCAACTAAGAGCAAGCCTTTTTCTAAGGCATCGCGTGTATTGAGATTGACTTTATACTCGCTAACTCCCATCATGAGAATCGTTCCCTGAGGACGAATATAGCGAATCAAGTCATTAATGGCTGGTCCAGTACCATCACCACCACAACACTCAAAAGCGTGGTCAAAGGCCAAATCTTCAGGAATATTGTCAGTAATATAGCATTCTTTGGCAAATGAGAAAAGTTCCAATTTTTCCCAATGACGACCAATAACCACAATCTCTGCTTCTGGCAAAGTATAGTTGATAATATTGGCAACCACAAATGCTAAACTGCCATCTCCGATAACAGCGATTCGGTCCCGCTTGCTATGAGCAAGGGTCAATAAGCGATTCATAGCATGCATACCGACACTGACAAACTCTGTAATGGCTGCAACCGTGTCTTCAATAGCATCATAAGCCACCACACGGTCTTTAGGGAGAGAAACAAACTCTCTCATAAAGCCATCAAAGCCACTAGACAAGAAATGGGTCCCTGTCATGTAGTTTTCATAGAATTCTTCATCACTCTGCATAGGAGGCTGATTCGGAATCATGACAACTTTTTGACCAACTTCGTAGGTTCCTGTAGGGTCAGAAATAACGGTTCCACACGACTCGTGAATCATTGCCATTGGAAGTTTTTTATTCAAAACCTTGGGATCACGTTTCCCCTGGTAGTAACGCTGATCCGCATGACAGACCGCCATATAATTAGGGCGGATGAGGATATGATTCTCTTGGTCAATAGCCTCTTCCTGATATTTGACATTGATAAACTTAGGCTTAGTTAGTTGATAAATTTGATTAATCATTTTACTAGTCTTTCTCAATCATACTTTTTGCAATCTTCAAATCTGTTACGGTTGTAATCTTCAGATTTGAGTATTCACCCTTGGCCAAGGCCACATCTTTTCCTTTAATCACAAAGATTTTACATGCATCTGTCAAGATTTCCTTCTCTTCAGCAGAGAGAGAACCGTAAAGGTCCATGAAGTCCTTGCAACGGAATGTTTGAGGTGTTTGTCCTTGATAAAGGTGAGCACGATTTGGAATATCTGTAATGAATTGACCATTGGTACTTTCAACGATAGTATCAACCGCTTCTACCACTGTGTCCACTGCGTCATGATTTTGCGCAAGTTTGATATTGTCTTGAATCATGCGAAGTGTAATAAATGGACGAACAGAATCGTGGGTAACAACGATATCATCTGGAGTAAGCGGACGATAAGCATCAATGGCTTCAATGATTTTCTCAATACTTGTATTGCGGTCAGCACCACCCTTTGTAATGATGATACGGTCCTTATGAAGAGGTAGATATTTATCTACAAGATCCTCTGCATGGGAAACCCAGTCTCCATGAACCCCAACTACAATTTTTTCAATACTTGGTTCCAAGACAAATTTTTCAATTGTATGAATCAAGATAGGTCGATCACCTAACTCTAAAAATTGTTTTGGCAAGTTACTGATTCCCATGCGTGTGCCAGTTCCACCAGCAAGAATTCCTGCATAAATCATCTATTTTCTCCTTTGTCTTACTAAAAAAACTTATTCTCTCTATTATACCACAATCTAGTCCTATCATGAAAGAAATACCGACCCTCCCGTTCTAGAATAGAAGGATTAAGGAGTTCTATTATTCAAAATAACTAGTCCATTTCTAGTAATGACTAGGAATTCGGTAGTCATTACCAATAAATGGCTGTGAAATTTTAGAGTTCTTCAGAATAATATAGTTTTCTTAAAGAAAACTTAAAATTAAGCTTTGAAACTTCAAAGTGATTACTTGACTTATACTCAATGAAAATCAAAAAGCAAACTAGGAAGCTAGCCGTAAGCTGTACTTGAGTACGGTAAGGCGACGCTGACGTGGTTTGAATTTGATTTTCGAAGAGTATTACTGCCCTTCATTTCTTATTAGCTGACTTTATGATATAATGAAAAACGAGGTAAATTGAATGAAAAGTATAAAATTAAATGCTCTATCTTACATGGGAATTCGTGTCTTGAATATTATTTTTCCCATCTTAACTGGTACCTACGTCGCGCGTGTCTTGGACCGAACTGACTATGGTTACTTCAACTCAGTCGACACAATTTTGTCATTTTTCTTACCCTTTGCGACTTATGGGGTCTATAACTACGGTTTACGGGCCATCAGTAATGTCAAGGATAACAAAAAAGATCTGAATAGAACCTTCTCTAGTCTTTTTTATTTGTGCATAGCTTGTACAATTTTGACCACTGCTGTCTATATCCTAGCCTATCCTCTCTTCTTTACTGATAATCCAATCATCAAAAAAGTCTACCTTGTTATGGGGATTCAACTCATTGCCCAGATTTTTTCAATCGAATGGGTCAATGAAGCTCTGGAAAATTACAGTTTTCTGTTTTACAAAACTGCCTTCATCCGTATCCTGATGCTGGTCTCTATTTTCCTTTTTGTTAAAAATGAGCACGATATTGTTGTCTATACACTGGTGATGAGTTTATCGACACTAATTAACTACCTGATTAGTTATTTTTGGATTAAAAGAGACATCAAACTTGTTAAGATTCACCTAAGTGATTTTAAACCTCTCTTTCTTCCTCTGACAGCCATGTTGGTCTTCGCCAATGCAAATATGCTCTTCACTTTTTTGGATCGCCTCTTCCTCGTTAAAACAGGGATTGATGTTAACGTTAGTTACTATACCATGGCTCAACGAATTGTGACAGTTATAGCTGGTGTTGTAACAGGAGCTATCGGAGTGAGTGTGCCTCGTCTCAGTTACTATTTGGGTAAAGGAGACAAAGAAGCCTATGTTTCTCTGGTTAACAGAGGAAGTCGAATCTTTAACTTCTTTATCATTCCACTGAGCTTTGGACTCATGGTTTTAGGACCAAATGCCATCCTACTTTACGGTAGTGAAAAATATATCGGAGGTGGTATCTTAACCTCTCTCTTCGCTTTTCGTACGATTATCCTGGCCTTAGATACCATTCTTGGTTCCCAAATTCTCTTTACAAATGGCTATGAAAAACGAATCACAGTCTATACAGTCTTTGCAGGATTACTCAATTTGGGCTTAAATAGTCTCCTCTTTTTCAACCACATCGTGGCTCCTGAATACTACTTACTGACAACTATGCTATCAGAGGCCTCTCTACTTGTTTTCTATATCATTTTCATCCATAGAAAACAACTCATCCACTTAGGACATATCTTTAGCTATACTGTTCGATACTCGCTCTTTTCACTTTCCTTTGTAGGAATTTATTTCCTGATTAATTTCTTGTATCCCGTGGATATGGTCATTAATTTGCCATTTTTGATTAATACTGGTTTGATTGTCTTGCTATCATCCATCTCTTATATTGGTCTACTTGCCTTCACCAAAGATAGCATTTTCTATGAATTTTTAAACCATGTCCTAGCCTTAAAAAATAAATTCAAAAAATCATAGGAGTTTAGAATGAAACAACTAACCATTGAAGATGCCAAACAAATTGAATTAGAAATTTTGTATTATATTGATACTCTCTGTAAAAAGCACAATATCAACTATATTATTAACTACGGTACTCTGATTGGGGCAGTTCGACATCAGGGCTTTATCCCTTGGGACGACGATATTGATCTGTCCATGCCTCGAGAAGACTACCAACGATTTATAAACATTTTTCAAAAGGAAAAAAGCAAATATAAGCTCCTTTCCTTAGAAACTGATAAGAACTACTTTAACAACTTTATCAAAATAACAGACAGTACAACTAAAATTATTGATACTCGAAATACAAAAACCTATGAGTCAGGTGTTTTTATCGATATTTTCCCTATGGATCGCTTTGATGATCCTAAGGTCATTGATATTTGTTACAAACTGGAAAGCTTCAAACTACTGTCTTTCAGTAAACATAAAAATATTGTCTATAAGGATAGCCTTTTAAAAGATTGGATACGAACAGCCTTTTGGTTGCTCCTTCGACCTGTTTCTCCTCGTTATTTCGCACATAAAATCGAGAAAGAAATTCAAAAATATAGTCGTGAAAATGGGCAGTATATGGCTTTTATCCCTTCTAAATTTAAGGAAAAGGAAGTCTTCCCAAGTAGTACCTTCGATAAAACAATCGATCTCCCCTTTGAGAATTTAAGCCTTCCTGCACCTGAAAAATTTGATACTATTTTGACGCAATTTTATGGAGATTATATGACCCTACCACCAGAAGAAAAACGCTTCTACAGTCATGAATTTCATGCCTACAAATTGGAGGATTAGGATGCAATATTTAGAAAAAGAAGAAATTAAAGAAATCCAACTAGCTCTGCTAGATTATATTGATGAGACTTGTAAGAAACATAATATTCCTTATTTTCTCAGTTATGGAACCATGCTTGGAGCTATCCGCCACAAAGGTATGATTCCTTGGGATGATGATATTGATATTTCTCTCTATCGTGAAGATTATGAGCGCTTATTGAAGATTATTGAAGAAGAAAATCACCCTCGCTACAAGGTTCTTTCCTACGATACATCTTCTTGGTACTTCCATAATTTCGCATCGATTTTGGATACTTCTACTGTTATCGAAGACCATGTTAAGTACAAGCGTCATGACACCAGTCTCTTTATCGATGTCTTCCCAATTGATCGCTTTACAGACTTGAGCATTGTCGACAAGAGTTATAAGTATGTAGCCCTTCGTCAACTAGCTTATATCAAAAAATCACGCGCAGTTCACGGTGATAGCAAATTAAAAGATTTTCTAAGATTATGTAGCTGGCACGCCCTCCGATTTGTCAATCCTCGTTACTTTTACAAGAAAATTGATCAGCTAGTCAAAAATGCTGCAACTAACACTCCTCAATATGAGGGAGGAATTGGTATTGGTAAAGAAGGAATGAAAGAAGTCTTCCCAGTTGATACCTTTAAAGAACTCATCTTAACTGAGTTTGAAGGCCGTATGCTGCCCGTCCCTAAAAAATATGATCAATTTTTAACCCAGATGTACGGGGATTATATGACACCACCATCAAAGGAAATGCAAGAATGGTATAGTCATAGCATTAAAGCTTATCGCAAAAGCTGATTAAGCAGTAGTTTACAAGAAAAAATATAACAAAAAAGAGAAGATTGTTACACCTTCTCTTTTTTCTATTTAAATTGCTTCTGTGACAAAACTACGGCTTTCAAGCACCTTAAGCATGGCGTTAGCTGTATCTAGGGCTGTAAAGAGGGGTACCCCGTGTTCAATGGCTGAACGACGGATTTGCTCACCATCTTCGTCTGCAGTTCGTTTTGTTCCAACTGTGTTAATGATAGCTTGAATTCTTCCTTTACGAACAAAGCTTGGAATATCCTTATCGTCATCACCAATCTTACCAACAGGTTGGGCTTGCAAGCCATGACTGGCAAAGAAGGCTGCTGTCCCTTCTGTCGCGAGGATTCCATAGCCAATATTTTGGAAACGACGAGCTAAGTCCAAAGCTTCTTCTTTGGCATCATCAGCGATAGTAAATACAACGTTACCAAAAGTTGGCAAGTGGAGGTAAGAAGCTTCAAAGGCCTTATAGAGAGCTTTTTCCAAAGTAGTATCAGAACCCATAACTTCACCTGTTGACTTCATTTCAGGACCGAGCAAGCTGTCTACCTTAGCTAGTTTGGTAAAGGAGAAGACAGGTGCCTTGATATGAACGCGAGTACTTTCAGGGTAAAGACCATCTTGGTAGCCCAGTTCTTCAAGGTTTTGACCAAGAATGAGCTTGGTCGCCACCTGAGCCATAGGGATATTGGTTACTTTTGAAAGGAATGGAACCGTACGGCTGGCACGTGGATTGACCTCAATAACATAGACTTTTTCATCCTTGATAACAAACTGGATGTTCATCATTCCAAGACAGTTAAGACCAATTGCTAGGCGCTTAGTATAGTCTGCGATTGTTTCTTGCACCTTTTGCGACAAGGTTTGTGGTGGGTAAACGGCCATTGAGTCACCTGAGTGAACACCAGCTCGTTCGATGTGCTCCATGATACCAGGGATGAGAACATTTTCTCCGTCTGAAATGGCATCAACTTCACACTCTTGTCCAACGATATAAGAATCAACAAGAACTGGGTGGTCTGGACTAGCCTTAACAGCAGTTCGCATGTAAGAACGAAGGTCTGCTTCGTTTTCAACGATTTCCATGGCACGTCCACCAAGTACATAAGATGGGCGGACAAGAACTGGGAAGCCAATCTTGCGAGCCGCAAGCACTGCTTCTTCTTCATTGGTAGCAGTTTGTCCTGGTGGCTGTGGAATATCCAAATCTTTAAGAGCTTGCTCGAAGAGGTCGCGGTCTTCGGCACGGTCTAGGTCAGCAACCTGTGTACCAAGGATGGTCACACCTGCTTTTGCCAATGGCTCCGCAAGGTTGATGGCTGTTTGACCACCGAACTGAACGATAACCCCTTTTGGTTGCTCCAAGTCGATGACATTCATGACATCTTCGAATGTTAATGGCTCAAAGTAAAGCTTATCTGACACAGAGAAGTCTGTTGAAACGGTCTCTGGGTTTGAGTTCATGATGATGGCTTCATAGCCAGCCGCTTGAATAGCCTTAACCGAGTGAACAGTTGCGTAGTCAAACTCAACACCTTGACCGATACGGATTGGACCAGAACCTAGGACTAGTACAGATTCCTTATCAGACTTGATAGACTCATTTTCCCAACCATAGGTTGAATAGAAATATGGTGTTTCAGAGTCAAACTCCGCCGCACAAGTATCCACCATCTTGTAGACTGGGACAATCTTGTTTTCCAAACGAAGTTGACGAACTTGGTCAGCTGTCGTTTCCCAGAGTTCAGCAATCTTACGGTCTGAGAAGCCATTCAGTTTGGCAGTTTTCAAAACGTCTAAATCTTGTGGATGTGCTCCCAGTTCTTGCTCGATTTCAAAGATATGTAAGAGTTTATCAAGATAGAAGATATCAATCTTAGTCAATTCAGCAATTTCTTCTGGTGTATAACCACGACGAATAGCTTCAGATACATAGAAGAGACGGTCATCTTGAGCTTTCACAACCTTTTCAATCAAGGCATCATCAGAAACTGCTGCAAGTTCAGGCATTTCATTGTGGTGAACGCCAATTTCAAGTGAACGACAAGCTTTAAGGAGAGATTCCTCGATGTTACGACCAATCGCCATGACTTCTCCAGTGGCCTTCATTTGTGTACCCAGACGACGCTCCCCTTTTTCAAACTTGTCAAATGGGAAACGTGGAATCTTGGCAACCACGTAGTCGAGGGCTGGCTCAAACATGGCATAGGTTGAACCCGTGACTGGGTTAATAACCTCATCCAAGGTCAAACCGACGGCAATCTTAGCAGCCAATTTGGCAATTGGGTAACCTGTCGCCTTAGAAGCAAGGGCTGACGAACGCGATACACGAGGGTTTACTTCGATGACATAGTATTTGAAGCTATGTGGATCAAGGGCTAGCTGAACGTTACATCCACCTTCAATCTTGAGGGCACGAATGATGCTCAAGCTCGCGTCACGTAGCATTTGGTTTTCATAGTCTGACATGGTTTGGGCTGGGGCAAATACAATGGAATCCCCTGTATGAATCCCAACTGGGTCAAAGTTTTCCATGTTACAAACAACCAAAGCATTGTCGGCTGAGTCACGCATCACTTCGTATTCGATTTCCTTGAAACCTGCGATTGAACGCTCAATCAAACATTGGGTCACAGGTGACAATTTCAATCCATTTTCAGCGATTTCACGCAATTCTTCCTCATTAGCACACATACCACCACCAGTACCACCAAGTGTAAAGGCTGGACGGACGATGACTGGGTAGCCAATTGTTGCTGCAAAGGCAACAGCTTCTTCAACAGTGTTGACAATTTCAGATTCTGGAATTGGTTGGTTGAGCTCTTCCATCAATTGTTTAAAGAGGTCACGGTCCTCCGCTTGGTCGATGGCAGATAATTTAGTTCCCAGAAGCTCAACACCAAGCTCATCAAGGATACCATTTTTAGATAATTCCATGGCCATGTTGAGACCTGTCTGACCACCGAGTGTTGGTAGCAAGGCATCTGGACGTTCCTTACGGAGAATACGAGTCACAAACTCAAGTGTAATAGGTTCGATATAGACCTTGTCCGCAATCTCCTTGTCCGTCATGATGGTTGCAGGGTTTGAGTTAACCAAAACAACCTCATAACCTTCCTCTTTTAACGACAAGCAAGCCTGGGTCCCAGCGTAGTCAAACTCAGCAGCCTGACCAATAATAATCGGACCAGAACCAATCACCATAATTTTTTGAATATCAGTACGTTTAGGCATAGTTTATGATACAAAGCCCGTAAAGAACACAGTGAAAATAGGAAACTCGGTGCAGACGCCTTCAGCGTCAAGACGATGTTTATCTTTTTCACACAGTTCTTAGGGCGTGTTCACTTCCGCGAACAATGTATCTTCTCCTTTCTATTCGTCGCCTCACAGAGCGACATTAAATAAATTCTCCGACGAGCTTTTACTCGTTCTTAGTTTGATTGTTTAAAAGCTTCCATCATCTCGATAAACTCGTCGAAAAGGTAGCTTGCATCATGAGGACCAGGAGCTGCATCTGGATGGTATTGGACAGAGAAAGCAGGTTGGTATCTGTGACGCACACCTTCAACTGACTTGTCATTGATTTCTTCGTGGGTGATAATCAAGTGTTCTGGCAAATCCTCACGGCTAACTGCATAACCATGGTTTTGACTTGTAAAATCCACACGTCCTGTAGCAATTTCACGTACCGCATGGTTGAATCCACGGTGACCAAACTTCATCTTGTAAGTCTTAGCCCCGTTTGCCATAGCAAAGAGTTGATGCCCCATACAAATACCAAAGATTGGAATTTTTCCTTGCACACCACGAATCATATCTAGTGCCTGTGGAACATCTTCTGGGTTACCTGGACCATTTGACAACATAACTCCGTCAGGATTGAGATGGAGAATTTCTTCCGCAGTTGTTGAATACGGAACAACCGTCACGTTACAGTTACGCTTAGAAAGTTCACGTAGGATTGAGTGCTTAAGACCAAAGTCCACTAGCACCACACTCAAACCAACTCCTGGAGCTGGATAGGAAGTTTTAGTAGAAACCTGTTTAATATTGTCTGTCGGCAATACTGTCGCTTGGAGCTGGTCCGTCACATGATCCATGCTGTCTCCAACATGGGTCAAGGTTGCACGCATGGTACCATGCTTACGGATAATCTTGGTAAGGGCACGCGTATCAATCCCTGAAATACCAGGAATTTTCTTGGCTTTCAAAAATTCATCCAGTGTCATTTGATTTCGCCAGTTGCTAGCTCTACGTGCTTCTTCGAAAACAACGACTCCCTTACAAGTTGGAATAATGGATTCGTAATCATCACGGTTGATTCCATAATTTCCTACCAAAGGATAAGTAAAGGTCAAGATTTGTCCATTATAAGACTGGTCTGTAATGGATTCTTGGTAGCCAGTCATACCTGTATTAAAGACAATTTCACCTGTTACATCAATATCTGCTCCGAAGGCCTTGCCTTCAAAAACTGTGCCATCTTCTAATACTAGAAGTCTTTTTGTCATATTTTCACCTCTCGTGGACGCTCACTGGCGTCTTTTAACGTCTTGTGTTTTAGTTGGCGTTTCTACTCGCCAATACGGATTCTAAGATTGCCATTCGAACAAAGACACCATTGGTCATTTGTTGGACAATCCGTGATTTTGGTGCTTCAACCAAGTGATCTGCGATTTCTACATCACGATTCACCGGAGCTGGGTGCATGAGGATTGCTGTTTCTTTCAAACGGTCATAACGTTCTTGAGTCAATCCATGCTGAGCATGGTAGTCTTCTTTTGAAAAGACAGCTCCACTATCATGGCGTTCATGTTGCACACGAAGAAACATCATAACATCCACCTGATCAATGATTTCATCAATGGTTACAAACTGTCCATAGTCTGCAAATTCTTGACTTCTCCATTCCTCAGGTCCAGCAAAGAAAAGTTCAGCTCCCAAGCGTTTCAAAATCTGCATATTGGATTTGGCAACGCGTGAATGGTCCAAGTCACCTGCAATCGCAACCTTAAGACCCTCAAAGTGACCAAATTCCTCATAAATGGTCATCAAATCAAGCAAGCTCTGGCTAGGGTGTTGGCCTGAACCATCTCCACCATTGATGATGGAAGTCGTAATCGTTGGGCTAGCAATTAACTCTCTGTAGTAGTCAACCTCTGGGTGGCGAATCACACAGACGTCAACTCCTAAAGCAGACAGAGTCAGGATGGTATCATAAAGTGTCTCACCCTTATTAACTGAACTAGTCTTCACATCAAAGTCAAGTCTTTCCAATCCCAATTTAATCTCTGCCACTTCAAAGGACTTATGCGTCCGTGTGGAATCTTCAAAGAAAAGGTTGGAAACAATCGGGTGGTCTTCATAGGGAAGCTGAGCTCCGTTTTTAAACTCAATACCTCGCTTAATCAATTTCATCACTTGATCGACAGTGAGGTCTTCCATGGACACCACATGGTTCAATGCTTGTTGATTTTCTGACATGGATACTCCTTTAGCTTTCTAAGCTTCTTCAGTAATCAGAACTCTGTCTTGGCCATCAAGTTCTGCCATCTCTACGATGATTTCTTCAGAACGACTAGTTGGGATATTTTTCCCAACGTAATCAGGACGGATTGGCAATTCTCTATGTCCACGATCGACTAGAACTGCTAAACTCACGCGTGCAGGACGACCATGACCGACAATATTATCAATAGCAGCACGGATGGTACGACCTGTATAGAGCACATCATCCACCAAGATAACTTCACGGTCTGTCACATCAACAGAAACTAAAGAAGTATCTTCTCCACTTTTAACATCATCACGGAAAGGTTTCGTATCCAATTCCACAACAGGAACTGAAAGATTTTCTAGCTGTTCCAAACGTTCTTGGATTCGGTGGGCGATAAATACACCACGAGTTTTAATACCAGCCAAGACGATTTTATTCAAATCTTTGTTGCGTTCGATAATCTCATATGTAATACGCGTAATCGCTCGTTTGACGGTTAATTCATCTACAACTTCTTTTGTCTTCATGACAAACCTCCAAAAAGAAAAGTCTCCTTAAACAAGGAGACTTGAAATGTATAGCCAAGCGAGCCCTACTGCAAACAGTATAGACTTCACCCTACTACTTAATCGTTCTCCTTGCCTGCCTCACGGGACAGGTTTAAAGGAATATTTAGTTATCAAATACTATAGCACAAAGCATGCTTAAAATCAAGCAAAAACTTTTGAAACCCCATCTTATAAATTGCTTATAAATTGCTAAAGTCATATAACTGTGGGTACTGGTCACACTCTGGATTTTTAGGATGGCAAATGGCTCTTCCAAAATAAATCATGGCCTGATGGGCAGCTAACCACTGCTCCGGTGGCAAGATATCCATGACCCGCTTTTCCACCTCAAGCGGTGTCGCTGATTTTTTGACAATATCGTGGTGTTTGCAGATACGCTCCACATGAGTATCCACTGCAAAGGCTGGAATCCCAAAGCCCACACTCATGACAACATTGGCTGTCTTGCGACCAACTCCTGCAAGACTTTCCAATTCCTCACGTGTTTGAGGAACTTGGCCATCAAAATCATCTAGTAACTGTTGGGCACATTTTTTAAGGAATTTAGCCTTATTCCGATACAGTCCCAGGCGAGAAATGTGTGAAGCAATCTCACTCTCTGTCGCTACAGACATGGCTTGTGGCGTTGGAAAGGCAGCAAAGAGACCTGGTGTAGCCTTATTTACCGCTGCATCCGTTGTCTGAGCTGACAACATGACCGCAACTAGTAGTTCAAAATGATTGGTAAAATCAAGACTGGGCTTGGCATCTGGAAACAGAGCAATTATTTCTTCCAGCACTTTTCGTGCTCGTTTTTTTGACAAGACCATTATTCGTCTCCGTCAAATAGTCCTTGTAAGCCAGCAAAAGGACTGTTTTCTTCTTTCTTAACTGCCTGTTGGGCTTGGTATTCTTCTTCTGTCATGATTTGCCAGTCATTTCCTGAAACAAATCCTTGACCAGCCTCTTCTTCAGCCGTCAAGACCTTGATAGGAATGTTGAGAAGGATATTATCTGACACGCTCTCAGCAAGGTCAAGTTCTCCATTTTCGATAGGCAAGACCAAATCATCGTCTAAAACTTCCTGATCTAGTTGGTTAGTTGCACCTTCCATGAAAACTTCCGTTACTGGATAAGATTCAACTAACTCAACTGGTTCCATACTGCGACTTGAAGCAAGAACAATGGTATAAGATAGTTGATAATCTAAGAAATACATACGGTCTTCGTACTGTACTTTCCCAACTGCAAGGATATCTTTTACATCTAAAATTTCTTGATTGCGTGCACGCAGGTCTGCAGCTAGGTCTAACGTTTGTTCAAAATGCAAGCCTTCAGACTGCTTACGAATTTCTTGAATATTTAATTTCATACTTCCTCCATAAAGATTTACTCTCTTGATTATACCATGAAAAGCCTACAAATCAGCCCACCAAACTTTTTAATTAACATTCGATTTTTTAACATGTTTACTATGACATTTTTTAGTGCCATACTATAGGCAATAATACATCAGAGCAAGGAGGATGCTCACATGAAAGACAAAGAACTCATTACTAATGCAACCCAACTCCTATCCGAGTTAAATAAAAGTTTCCAAAGCTGCAAACAGGGTAGGGCAGATGATATTCGACTGCAAGAGCTGCTAAACACTACTCTGCAAGAGCTCAAAAAAGCGGAAAAGTTGGACAACAGTATTTTAATCGACCTTGAGAAATTTTACCAACGTACCAGTCTTCTGATTGGTCTTGGTAGCCTAAAACTGAATGATCAAGCACGCACTGCTTGGCGAAACTATGATAAATTCCATTACGAGCATATCAAACACGTACTGACTCTCTATGGACCTGTTTTCGGATTTTAGAGATTAGAATTGTCAGTTTTCTGTTGACAAAATTTCCTTAAAGGTATAGGATAAAGATACTAATACTCGGAGGTAAGGGAGACATGAACAACTAAGTCTATCAAATAAAGAAACTTTATTTAGTAGATCTTGTTTTTGTCTCTTTTTGTGTGCTCTTTTCATACTAGATTTTCTAGTATCTTATCCTCATTGAAAATCAAAAAACTAGAAGGCTAACCATCTGCTCCTCTTGAGTTGGATTAGGCAATCCTAAGCTAGTTTGACGAGCTTTTCAACGAGGATAATAGAGTTTTGACAGTGACTTTGGGCTCTACTAGATAAAGTAGAGCTTTTTGTTATGCACTATCGACATTCTAGAAAGGGCAATCATATGATAAAAATCAATCACCTGACCATCACACAAAACAAAGATTTACGAGACCTTGTCTCAGACTTAAACATGACCATCCAAGACGGGGAAAAGATAGCTATTATTGGAGAGGAAGGAAATGGCAAATCAACCTTGATTAAAACTTTAATGGGAGAAACTTTACCTGATTTCACTATCAGGGGAGACATTCAATCTGATTATCAATCAATAGCCTACATTCCTCAAAAACTCCCCGAAGAGCTGAAAAAGAAAAGTCTACACGACTACTTCTTTTTGGATTTTGCTGATTTAGACTACAGTATCCTCTATCGTTTGGCTGAGGAGTTACACTTTGATAGCAACCGTTTCGCTAGCGTTCAAGAGATTGGAAGCCTTTCGGGGGGCGAAGCTTTGAAAATTCAGCTCATCCATGAGTTAGCCAAACCCTTTGAGATTCTATTTTTAGATGAACCTTCAAATGACCTAGACCTTGAGACGGTTGATTGGCTAAAAAGTCAGATTCGAAAGATTCGGCAAACCGTTATTTTCATTTCCCATGATGAAGACTTTCTTTCTGAAACGGCTGATACTATTGTCCACTTGCGACTGGTCAAGCACCGTAAAGAAGCGGAAACGCTAGTAGAGCATTTAGACTATGATAGCTATAGCGACCAGAGAAAGGCTAATTTTATAAAACAAAGCCAACAAGCTGCTAACGACCAACGAGCCTACGATAAAACCATGGAAAAACATCGGCGAGTCAAGCAAAATGTAGAAACTGCGCTTCGAGCTACCAAAGACAGTACTGCTGGGCGCCTATTAGCTAAAAAGATGAAAAATGTTCTCTCTCAAGAAAAACGCATTGAAAAGACAGCTAAGTCCATGACCCAAAAACCACTTGAAGAAGAACACATTCAACTTTTCTTCTCAGATATACAGCCATTACCTGCTTCTAAAGTCTTAATCCAGCTGGAAAAAGAAAATTTATCCATTGACGACCGAGTTTTGGCTCGAGAACTACAACTAACTGTCCGTGGCCAAGAAAAAATCGGTATCATCGGCCAAAATGGTGTTGGTAAATCAACTCTGTTAGCCAAGTTACAGCAACTTCTTAATGATAAAAGAGAAATTTCGCTTGGTTATATGCCACAAGATTACCATAAGAAACTGCAATTAGATTTATCTCCAGTAGCCTATCTCAGCAAAGCTGGGGAAAAAGAGGAACTACAGAAAATCCAATCCTACTTAGCCAGCCTCAATTTCAGTTACCCAGAAATGCAGCATCAAATCCGCTCCTTATCTGGCGGACAACAGGGAAAACTCCTGCTTTTGGATTTAGTCTTACGCAAACCAAACTTTCTCCTACTGGATGAACCCACACGAAACTTTTCTCCAACTTCTCAACCCCAAATCAGAAAACTCTTTGCAACCTATCCAAGCGGTCTCATTACTGTTTCGCATGACCGTCGTTTCTTAAAAGAAGTCTGTTCGACCATCTATCGATTGACAGAACATGGTTTGGAAGTAGTTAATTTAGAAGATTTATAAATTTGCAACATAGCAAAAATCCAGAGACGACCTCTGGATTCTTTTTTACATATGTTTTAAACGTTCAATCCGTTCTGAGATAGGTGGGTGGGTATAAAAGAGTTTTTGGAACCCTCCCCCTTTCTTTGGATCATTGATATAAAGTGCACTGCTGGCATCATCGACAGGACGACTCATCGGTTTACTGTTGTCTAACTTGCGTAGAGCATTAATCATCCCTTGAGGATTGCGCGTCAACTCGACACTGGAAGCATCCGCTAGGAATTCCCTCTGACGAGAAATAGCTAGTTGCACCAAGGTTGCAGCGAGAGGTGCCAGCACAATAGCTAGTAGAGAAACCACGAGCATAATGATTTCAAGACCATTTCCATCTCTATCATCGTCACTTCGTCTGCGACCTGCTCCACCCCACCACATCATACGACCTGCCATACTAGAAAGCATGGTGATAGCACTAGCAAGGGCGACAGCAATAGTCGAAATACGGATATCGTAATTACGAATATGACTGACTTCATGTCCCATAACAGCTTCTAGTTCTTCACGATTCATGATAGCTAGGAGACCTGACGTCGCAGCAACCGCCGCATTTTGAGGGTTAGAACCTGTCGCAAAGGCATTTAAGGCTGGATCATCAATGATGAAAACACGTGGCATAGGAATCTGAGCCACCATAGCCATATCTTCTACTACATGGTAGAGGTCTGGTGCCGTTTGTTCATCCACCTCACGCGCCCCATTCATGGACATGACGATCTCTGTCGATTGAAAAATCATGGACAAGGCATAGATAAAGCCGATAATCAGTGCGATAACCAAACCACCAAGCCCAGATCGCATAAAGAGGTAACCAACTGCATAGCCAACAAGAGCTAAGAGTAGGAAAAATACCAGCAACAAAATCCACGTTTTTCGTTTATTGCTTGCAATTTGATCAAACAACATCTTAGTCACCTAAACCGCTAAAATCAACTTTAGGAACTGCCTTTTCCTCTTCTGGTGTTTGAAGGAAATCTGCTGCTTTAAATCCAAACATCCCAGCGATAATATTGCTTGGGAAAGTTTCTAATTTTACATTGTAGTTGCTGACAACACTGTTGTAGAGTTGACGAGAGTAAGAAATTTTATTTTCTGTGTTTGTCAACTCCTCTTGCAATTTAACAAAGTTGGCACTAGCTTTCAAATCTGGATAGCTTTCTGCAACTGCAAAAATACCTGAAACCTGACGAGTAAGGGCATCACTAGCTTTCATAGCTTCTGCTGGTGAAGTCGCTGCTGCCACTTGGTTACGTAGTTCTGCCACCTTTTCAAGGGTAGAACCTTCATATTTTGCATAACCTTTTACAGTTTCAATCAAGTTTGGCAAGAGGTCATTTCGACGTTTCAACTGAACATCAATCTGGCTCCAAGCCTCCTTGGTTTGCATACGATTCTTAACCAAACCGTTATAGCTAACAATCACAAAAATAACAACAAGAGCCAAAACTCCAAGAATAATCCAAGTCATGATATAATTCCTTTCTGCTTTTAGATTAGTACCAGTATATCAAATTTTTAATGATTGTGGTAAAATAAGATGATACTAAAGAAGGAAATAACTATGAAACCAGAAACATTTTACAACCTGCTTGCCGATCAGAATCTTCCACTTTCGGACCAGCAAAAAAAACAATTTGAACGTTATTTTGAACTCTTGATCGAGTGGAATGAGAAGATTAATTTGACGGCTATTACAGATAAGGAAGAAGTCTATCTGAAACACTTTTACGATTCGATTGCACCCATTCTGCAAGGCTTAATTTCAAATGAAACTATCAAACTTCTTGATATTGGAGCCGGGGCAGGATTTCCTAGTCTACCTATGAAAATCCTCTATCCTCAGCTAAATGTAACTATCATTGATTCTCTCAACAAGCGCATCAACTTCCTCAAACTTTTGGCTCAGGAACTGGATTTAGACGATGTTCATTTCTACCATGGACGTGCCGAAGATTTTGCCCAAGACAAAAACTTCCGTGCTCAGTATGATTTTGTAACGGCTCGTGCGGTTGCCCGTATGCAAGTCCTATCTGAATTAACTATTCCCTACCTTAAAGTTGGCGGAAAACTATTGGCACTCAAGGCTAGCAATGCTCCTGAGGAATTATTAGAAGCTAAGAATGCCCTCAACCTCCTTTTTAGTAAAGTAGAAGACAATCTCAGCTACGCCCTACCAAATGGAGATCCACGTTACATCACAGTGGTAGAAAAGAAAAAAGAAACACCAAATAAATATCCAAGAAAGGCTGGCATGCCCAACAAACGCCCGCTTTAAATTTTTTAGTAAAAAATGTTTACAAAGTTCGGAATTTCTGCTATACTATCACAAGCAAAGGTTTTTAATGTCATCCCGTGAGGTGACGAAGACGCAGAAATACTTGAAACTCTTTAAAGTCTAGATTTTAGAGAAGTCTTACTCTGAGGGCCTATTGCTGTAAAATAATGGGCTCTTTTTTGATGCCCAAAAGTGAGGTTTATATGAAACAAGAATCAACTGTTGATTTGTTACTAGACGTTGACCAACGTCCTTCGGCTGGAAAAGGAATTCTCCTTAGTTTCCAACACGTTTTCGCCATGTTCGGTGCGACCATCTTGGTACCCTTGATTTTGGGAATGCCTGTATCTGTTGCTCTTTTTGCTTCAGGTGTCGGGACACTCATCTATATGATTTCAACTGGATTTAAAGTTCCAGTTTATCTAGGTTCTTCTTTTGCCTTTATCACAGCAATGTCACTGGCTATGAAAGAAATGGGTGGTGATGTATCTGCTGCTCAAACAGGAGTTATCTTGACTGGTTTGGTCTATGTCCTTGTGGCTGCAGGTGTTCGTTTTGCAGGTACAAAATGGATTGATAAACTCTTGCCACCAATCATCATCGGACCTATGATTATCGTTATCGGTCTGGGACTTGCAGGTTCAGCTGTTACCAATGCTGGTCTTGTAGCTGACGGGAATTGGAAAAATGCTCTTGTAGCAGTTGTTACTTTCTTGATTGCTGCCTTTATCAATACAAAAGGAAAAGGCTTCCTACGAATCATTCCATTCCTCTTTGCCATTATCGGTGGTTACCTCTTCGCACTAACACTTGGCTTGGTTGACTTTACACCAGTTCTTAAAGCCAACTGGTTCGAGATTCCTGGTTTCTACTTGCCATTTAATACAGGCGGTGCCTTTAAAGAATACAATCTTTACCTCGGTCCAGAAACCATCGCTATCTTGCCAATCGCTATCGTAACAATTTCTGAACATATCGGAGACCATACTGTTTTGGGTCAAATCTGTGGCCGTCAATTCTTGAAAGAACCAGGTCTTCACCGTACTCTTCTTGGTGACGGTATCGCAACTTCAGTTTCTGCCTTCCTTGGTGGACCAGCCAATACAACTTATGGAGAAAATACAGGGGTTATCGGTATGACTCGTATCGCTTCTGTCTCAGTTATCCGTAACGCTGCCTTCATCGCGATTGCCCTTAGCTTCCTTGGTAAATTCACTGCCTTGATTTCAACCATTCCAAATGCTGTACTTGGTGGTATGTCAATCCTTCTCTACGGAGTTATCGCAAGTAATGGTTTGAAAGTCTTGATCAAAGAACGTGTAGACTTCAGTCAAATGCGTAACCTAATCATCGCAAGTGCTATGTTGGTACTTGGACTTGGAGGAGCTATCCTTAAACTTGGTCCAGTTACCCTTTCAGGTACTGCCCTATCAGCTATGACAGGAATCATCTTGAACTTGATCTTACCATACGAAAATAAAGATTAAGAGTCTAAACACATCAAAAAACGAGCATTTCCAATTACGGAAGTGCTCATTTTTCTTCTTTCTAAAAAAGGAAAGCCCTGTGGCCTTCCCTTGTCTTACTTGCGTTTTTTCTTCGCTTTCTTCATTTTGTTAGCCATGCGTTTCATGGACTGTTTCATAGCAAATTCACCAATTTTACCTTTGAGTCCGCCACCAAACATCTGGCTCATATCTGGCATTCCTGCTCCTCCGAGAGCTGACAAGTCAGGCATCCCACCTTGTCCCATCATTCCTTCAAGGGCAGACATATCCATTCCTCCCATATTTGGCATATTTTTAGGAAGGTTGTTTGGATTGATTCCCATTTGCTTCATCATTTTGTTCATATCCCCAGACATGACACCCTGCATGAGTTGTTTAGCCTGGTTAAAGTCTTTGATGAATTTATTGACTTCTACAAAAGTATTTCCAGAACCTGCAGCGATACGACGGCGACGGCTTGGATTTAACAAATCGGGATTTTCACGTTCTTCAGGTGTCATTGAAGACACAATGGCACGTTTACGAGCAATCTGGCGTTCATCTACCTTCATGTTTTGAAGGGCTGGATTGTTGGCCATGCCTGGAATCATCTTGAGCAAGTCTTCCATCGGCCCCATGTTTTGCACCTGATCCAACTGATCGATGAAATCATTGAAATCAAAGGTGTTTTCACGCATCTTCTCAGCCATTTCAAGGGCTTTTTGCTCATCGTATTCTTGAGAAGCTTTCTCAATCAAAGTGAGCATATCCCCCATGCCAAGGATACGGCTAGACATACGGTCTGGGTGGAAGGTTTCAATGTCCGTAATCTTTTCACCCGTACCAGTGAACTTGATTGGTTTTCCAGTAATGTGGCGAACAGATAGAGCCGCACCACCACGAGTATCCCCATCAATCTTGGTAAGGATAACCCCAGTCACTTCTAACTGAGCATTAAACTCACGCGCAACATTGGCCGCTTCTTGACCAATCATGGCATCAACGACGAGCAAAATTTCATTTGGTTGAGCCAATGCTTTCACGTCACGAAGCTCATTCATGAGAAGCTCATCAATCTGCAAACGACCCGCCGTATCAATCAAGACATAGTCATTATGATTAGCTTGGGCTTGCTCCAAACCTTGACGTACAATCTCAACAGCTGGTACTTCTGTTCCAAGTGCGAAGACAGGCACATCAATTTGTTGTCCAAGAGTTTTGAGCTGGTCAATGGCTGCTGGACGATAGATATCCGCCGCAATCATCAAAGGACGAGCATTTTCTTCTTTCTTGAGTTTGTTAGCCAATTTACCAGCAAAGGTTGTTTTACCAGCCCCCTGCAAACCGACCATCATGATGATGGTTGGAATCTTAGGTGACTTGATAATCTCCGCTGTATCAGAACCTAAAACAGCTGTCAGTTCCTCATCAACGATTTTAATAATTTGTTGCGCAGGATTAAGGGTATCAATGACCTCATGCCCGACTGCACGCTCACGAACTTTCTTGATAAAGTCCTTTACAACAGGCAAGGCAACGTCGGCCTCAAGCAAGGCCAAGCGAATTTCTTTGGTTGCCTCTTGGACATCAGATTCAGAGATTTTTCCTTTTTTACGTAGATTTTTAAAGACGTTCTGCAAACGTTCTGTTAAACTTTCAAATGCCATGTTTTTCTCCTATTTATTCAATTCAGTGGAAATCGTCCGAAATGTTGCAAACACTCTAGTTCTTCGGGTGTGACTTCTTTCATGATTTCATTTGGATATCCCCAACAGCTAAAACCTATTTGCATGGCTTTGGAGTTATCATTGGGCGAGATAATCTGTAGTCGAGTAGGAAATGGTTTCTCTGCTGCTAATAGTTCGCAAGGTATTCCTTGATAAATAACTAGACTGCCCATGATTACTCCCGATTATCAATGCTTGTTAAAATTTCTATCTGCTCCTGCAGAAAGTCATCCTTGGGATAGCGCTCCAAAATCTGGTCAAAAATTTGACTACGGACAATGTAGTCCGAATACATGTGCAATTTCATCTCATAATCTTCCAGAATCTTTTCTGTCCGCTTGATATTGTCATATACAGCCTGACGACTGACACCAAACTCCTCGGCAATCTCAGCAAGGCTGTAATCATCAGCGTAGTAGAGCTCGATATAATTCATTTGCTTATCTGTCAAAAGCGCCGCATAAAATTCAAAGAGCGCATTCATACGATTGGTTTTTTCAATTTCCATAACTTTTATTATACCAAAAAATAGCCTAATCTACCACACTAGGGAGCCAATACAAGAAGATAGCTAGCTAAATTTGAAAAAGACAAGAGACTAGCCCCAAGTAATTTCCAATTGATAGCGGGCAAAGGGATGTCCCTCTTGATTTTGTAGTTGATAGCCTAAATGTATCTTTTGCCCATCAACTTGATAATGGCTCGTTTGGATGATAAACTCCTGCATGCCCATAGGTGTAGGGATATAGGCAAAACTATCACTATCCTTTAAAAAGCGCATAATGGTCTTGGGATTGGAAAAACGGCTCATCACCAGTTCTTGACCATGAAATTTAATAACCACTTTTTCCTTTTCCTCATTATAGAAAAGCAGGTAGCTATAATCTCCTTTTTCATGCACTTCCACGTCATAAAGCTGGTCAATCACTTCCAACTGCTCATCAAACTGAATCGTATTTCGCATCCGAATCTTCACATCAGGTCCTCTTTCTTGTCTCTTGTCCTACTATTTTACCAAAAACTCTAGCTTTTTGCTATAATGGTCATATGAACGAAAAAGTATTCCGTGACCCAGTTCACAACTACATCCATGTCAATAATCAAATCATCTATAACTTGATTAATACAAAAGAATTTCAGCGTTTGCGTCGTATCAAACAACTGGGAACGTCCAGTTATACCTTCCACGGTGGAGAACACAGTCGCTTCTCTCACTGTCTTGGAGTCTATGAGAATGCTCGTCGCATCACAGAGATTTTTGAAGAAAAATATACTGAGGAATGGAATCCTGCCGAATCCCTCCTCACCATGACCGCTGCGCTCCTTCATGACCTTGGTCATGGTGCCTATTCCCATACTTTTGAACATCTCTTTGATACAGACCACGAAGCCATTACTCAGGAGATTATCCAAAGTCCTGAAACGGAGATTCACCAAGTCCTGCTACAAGTGGCGCCAGATTTCCCAGAAAAGGTAGCCAGTGTTATTGATCATACCTATCCTAACAAGCAGGTCGTTCAACTCATTTCTAGTCAGATTGATGCAGACCGCATGGACTATCTCTTGCGCGACTCCTATTTTACAGGAGCTTCTTATGGGGAATTTGACCTGACTCGGATTCTTCGAGTCATTCGTCCTGTCGAAAATGGTATCGCCTTTCAGCGCAATGGCATGCACGCCATCGAAGACTATGTCCTCAGTCGCTACCAGATGTATATGCAGGTCTATTTCCACCCAGCAACACGGGCCATGGAAGTTCTCCTGCAGAATCTCCTCAAACGCGCCAAGGAACTTTATCCAGAAGATAAGGACTTCTTTGCACGAACATCTCCACATCTCCTGCCTTTCTTTGAAAAAAATGTGACCTTGTCTGACTATCTAGCTCTGGATGATGGTGTGATGAATACCTATTTCCAACTCTGGATGACCAGTCCTGACAAGATTCTCGCAGATTTGTCGCAACGCTTTGTCAACCGCAAGGTCTTTAAATCCATTACCTTTTCACAAGAGGACCAAGACAAACTCGCTAGCATGAGAAAATTAGTTGAGGATATCGGCTTTGATCCCGACTACTATACTGCCATTCATAAGAACTTTGACCTCCCTTATGATATCTATCGTCCCGAATCTGAAAATCCACGGACACAGATTGAGATTTTACAAAAAAATGGAGAACTGGCCGAACTCTCTAGCCTGTCTCCTATCGTCCAATCCCTTGCTGGCAGTCGCCACGGAGATAATCGTTTCTATTTTCCAAAAGAAATGTTGGACCAAAACAGTATCTTCGCAAGCATTACCCAGCAATTTTTACACTTGATTGAGAACGATCATTTTACCCCAAATAAAAACTAGAAGAGGAAATTTATGAGTATTAAACTAATCGCCGTTGATATTGACGGAACCCTAATCAATAGCCAAAAGGAGATCACTCCTGAGGTCTTTTCTGCCATCCAAGATGCCAAAGAAGCTGGTGTCAAAGTCGTGATTGCAACTGGCCGCCCTATTGCAGGTGTTGCCAAACTTCTCGACGACTTGCAGTTGAGAGACGAGGGTGACTATGTTGTGACTTTCAATGGTGCCCTTGTCCAAGAAACCGCTACAGGACATGAGATTATCAGCGAATCCTTGACTTATGAGGATTATCTAGATATGGAATTCCTCAGTCGTAAGCTTGGTGTTCACATGCACGCCATTACCAAGGATGGAATCTACACTGCAAATCGCAATATCGGAAAATATACAGTGCACGAATCAACCCTCGTCAGCATGCCCATCTTCTACCGCACACCTGAAGAAATGGCTAACAAGGAAATCGTCAAATGTATGTTCATCGATGAGCCTGAGATTCTCGATGCTGCGATTGAAAAGATACCAGCCGAATTTTATGAGCGCTACTCCATCAACAAATCTGCTCCTTTCTACCTCGAACTCCTTAAAAAGAATGTGGACAAAGGTTCAGCCATCACTCACTTAGCTGAAAAACTCGGATTGACCAAAGATGAAACCATGGCTATCGGTGACGAAGAAAATGACCGTGCCATGCTGGAAGTCGTTGGCAACCCAGTTGTCATGGAAAACGGAAATCCAGAAATCAAAAAAATCGCCAAATACATAACTAAATCTAACGATGAATCCGGCGTTGCCCATGCCATCCGTACATGGGTACTGTAAAAGGGTATGAATAGACGAAAACCGCTCAGCTGAGCGGTTTTTAATGTCTAATTAATGCCCCCTGCCGGAATCGAACCAGCAACTACTCCTTAGGAGGGAGTTGTTATATCCATTGAACTAAGGGAGCTAGATAAAAACTCTGCTGAAGAAGCAGAGTTTTTTAGTCGAATTAACGACGGATTTCTTTGATACGAGCCGCTTTACCTTGAAGAGCACGCAAGTAGTACAATTTCGCACGACGTACTTTACCGTAACGTACAACTTCGATTTTTTCAACACGTGGAGTGTGGATTGGGAAGATACGCTCAACACCTACACCGTTAGAGATTTTACGAACTGTGTAGTTTTCTGAGATGCCAGCACCTTTACGTGCGATAACAACACCTTCAAAAATCTGGATACGTTCACGGTTACCTTCGACAACTTTCGCGTGTACACGAACAGTGTCACCAGGACGGAATGATGGGATATCAGTACGAAGTTGACCTTCAGTCAAGCTTTGGATTAATGGATTCATTTTATTCTCCTATCTTTGTCAATCTTGAGGAACCTTCCTCAGCGGATAAACTGTATTTTTGTGCGTCCATTACACACAAGATACAGTTTACCAAATTTCCACAAAAAAGTAAAGAAATTTATAGCAGAATTCCTAAAAAAATCGCAATCAAACCACCTAGGTAGGTCAAAGATAAATAAGAATAAAATACCTTCTTATCACTTAACAGTCTTTGGAGTTCATCATTAAAGGTCGAAAAAGTCGTTAAACCACCACAAAATCCTGTTGCTAGAATAGCATAGACTTCCTTAGACTCCACATGATTGTAGAATAATCCAATTAAAAAACAACCTAAAAGATTGGCTATGAGCGTTCCGAGGGGCAATTTAGATGCTTGATTATAGCGGGAAAAGAAATAGCGCACTAAAGCTCCGAAACCACAAGCAATTGCAAGATAGACGATTACCATTTTTTCCTCCCTAAATAGTAAGCTAAAAGCAGTCCGCCACCGATGCTCAAAAGCAAATACAGGACTAAACTAAGATAACGCCCTGTATCAAGCAGTTTCACAGCATCAAGCATGAGACTAGAAAAGGTTGTTAAACCTCCGCAAAAACCCGTCCCTAGCGCTAAAACCAAGCCCTTACTAGTCCCTTTATAGACCAAATAACCCTTGACAAGATAAACCAAGCAGAAAATTCCCAGATAGTTGACAAAGAGAGTGCCCCAAGGAAAATCTGGACTGGCTGGTAACCAAGTGGAAACTAGATAGCGGACAAGTCCGCCCACCATGGCAGCTAGAAAAATCCCTAGCGGATAAAATTGTTCTTTTTTCATTTGATATTTTGATCCTGATAATCACGCGAACGTTTGAGTATGTCAGAAAAAGTCGCGACAATAGTTTCCTGATAGCGCTTATCTCCTACACGACTTCTAACCTTTTCAAAAATAACTTCTTCTCTCTTAGTATCTAAAATCGGTTTCCCTGAAGCCTTCTTATAAGCGACAACCCCTTCAACTAAATGCATTCGTTCTTCTAAGAGCTTGACAATTTGATCGTCAATTTGATCAATTTCTTGACGAATTCTATCTAAATCCATACAATCTCCTCCTTTATTTGAATTATTGTATCAAAAAGCCACCAAATAGGCTAGTAAAATCCCAACTCACGATAAAAAACTGCACTGATTGATTACATCAGCGCAGTTTTATTCTTATCCTACTTTAGCAGCCAATTCTTCTGCGAATTGTTCCAAGCGTTCAATGTCTTCTTCCTCAGCAGAAAGATCAACTTTAACACATTCTGAACCTTTTTCTGCTCCTGTCGCTACAAAAACGCGGTCAAAGTCATCGACAGCCTTACAGAATTCATCGTAGAAGGTATCTCCTGAGCCAACCACTCCGTAGATTTTGCCATTCAAGTTGAGATCTGCTAGGTCTTCGTAGAAGTCCATCATCTCATCTGGCAATTCCCCATCACCATAAGTATAGGTCGCAACGATAGCGATGTCTGCTTCCAAGAAGTCTGAAGCGTCAACAGTTGTACATTCATCAACATCGACATCCAAGCCCAAGTCGCGTAATTTGTCTGCTACAATATCTGCAATTTCTTCGGTATTACCGGTCATACTGGCAAATACAATTTTTGCTAATGCCATATCGTCCTCCTCAATTTATCTTTCTCCATTATATCACATCTTTTTCATTTTAAAAATAAAAATTCTTGTGCTACAATGAAATGAGAAAGAATTGAGGTTATTTATGGAAATTTGCCATCAAATTTTAGAAAAAATCAAAGAATACGACACGATTATCATTCATCGTCATATGAAACCAGACCCAGATGCCTTGGGAAGTCAGGTGGGATTGAAAGCTCTTCTCAAACATCATTTCCCAGAAAAAACCATCAAAGCCGTTGGTTTTGATGAACCAACTCTAACTTGGATGGCGGAAATGGATTCTGTTGAAGACAGTGCTTACCAAGGTTCCCTTGTCATCGTTTGTGATACGGCGAATACTGCTCGTATTGATGATAAGCGCTATAGTCAAGGTGATTTTCTCATTAAGATTGACCACCATCCAAATGATGATGTATACGGTGACCTGTCTTGGGTCGATACTAGTTCAAGCAGCGCTAGTGAGATGATTACCCTATTTGCCCAAACAACCCAACTGGCCTTGTCAGATCGAGCTGCTGAATTGCTCTTTGCAGGAATTGTTGGTGATACAGGTCGCTTCCTCTACCCTTCTACCACTGCACGGACTCTTCGTCTGGCTGCCTATCTAAGAGAACAGAACTTTGACTTTGCGGCTCTCACTCGCAAAATGGACACTATGAGTTACAAAATTGCTAAACTTCAAGGATACATCTACGACCATCTGGAAGTGGATGAAAATGGTGCAGCTCGCGTTATCCTGAGTCAAGAAGTCTTGAAACAATTCAATGTTACCGATGCTGAAACTGCAGCTATTGTCGGTGCACCTGGACGTATTGACAGTGTGAGTCTCTGGGGAATTTTTGTAGAACAGGCTAATGGCCACTACCGCGTTCGCTTACGCAGTAAAATCCATCCTATCAATGAAATCGCCAAGGAACATGATGGTGGAGGTCACCCTCTAGCAAGTGGTGCTAATTCCTATAGCCTAGAAGAAAACGAAATCATCTACCAAAAGTTAAAAAACTTGCTTAAAAACTAATAAAATACTTGCCAAACTTTTCAGAATCTGATAGACTAGTATGGTAACAATCTATGGCTCGCAAAGAGACCATGGCAGAAAGGAAATATTGCAAAATGAAAAAAGATATCCATCCAGAATATCGCCCAGTTGTCTTCATGGACACAACTACTGGTTACCAATTCCTTAGCGGTTCAACAAAGCGCTCTAACGAAACAGTTGAGTTCGAAGGCGAAACTTACCCATTGATCCGTGTGGAAATTTCATCAGACTCACACCCATTCTACACTGGACGTCAAAAGTTCACTCAAGCAGATGGACGCGTGGATCGTTTCAACAAAAAATACGGTCTCAAATAATGATAAAAAGACAGCTTCGGCTGTTCTTTTTTGTTTCTTGAAATTAACTGCTGTTTTCATGTTCCAACCTCAAAAAAACTTTGCACTCTAGCTAGCCACGAGATGGTTTCTAGAGTACAAAGTTTTTTTATTAGACTTCCTGCGAAACTAGAATTCTAGTTCACAGTTGATAATTCCAGCAATCAAATTCATTCGTAATCCAAATCGTTTACGTCGATTTCGTTAGGTTGTTGAAAACATTTTAAACGTTTTTACTTTGGCCAAAATATTCTCAACCTTGATTCTCTCTTTAGATAGCACATGATTATAGGATTTATCTTCAAGAGTTAGTGGCTTAAGTTTGCTTGATTTCCTCGGAATTTGCGCTTGTGAATACATCTTCATGATCCCTTGATAACCACTGTCTGCTAAGATTTTACCAGCTTGTCCGATATTTCTGCGACTCATTTTGAACAACTTCATATCATGGCAATAGTTCACTGCAATATCCAAAGAAACAATTCTCCCTTGGCTTGTGACAATCGCCTGAGCCTTCATAGCATGACATTTCTTTTTACCAGAATAATTGGCTAGTTGGTTTTTTAGGACGATTGATTTTTACCTCTGTTGTATCCTCAGCACTAAGATGAGTTTTTGAAATCGTAAAGCCACTTTGAATAAGAGTTGCTTTCGTGAATGCCAAAATCAGCCGTAATTTGTTCATAAGTGCGGTATTCTCGCATGTATTGAAGAGTAGCCATGAGGAAGTCTTCTAGGCTTAACTTAGGGGTTCGTCCACCTTTTGCGTATTTAAGTTGATAAACTGTTTTTAACACAGCTAACATCTCTTCAAAAGTAGTGCGCTGAACACCAACAAGGTGCTTAAATCGTGCATCAGTTAATTGTTTACTTACTTCATAATTCATAGTTTTATTGTATCATATTTTGTTTCGCAGGAAGTCTACTTTTATTTTCCACTGCCAAGCACAATTCTTAGATTCTCTCAGAAAAAGATTAGACTTTTAATCTCAAAATTGATAAAATAAAAAGGAAAATAATTGTAAAAGGAAACTATAAATCACCATGATGAACATGCAAAAATTGAACATACTGTTTTTAATTTTTGTAAACATCAAAAAGGTTGGTTTAAAAGGATTTTAAGCCCTTAAGATTTTTTATCCAACACTACTATTCACGCATCCAAGACAAAATCTTGGCAAAAAATACAGTAGCAAAGAGTACACCAAACTACCACTCATTATGGGCGGTAGTTTTCTTTTTGTCTAGAATAGAGATAAAAAGATAGGTGGTAGCCTTATGCGTTACGGTTATGTTCGAGTATCTACAAGAGAACAAAATATTGATAGGCAATTTTCAGCCTTAGTAGAAAATAAATTATCAAAAGAGAATATTTTTATTGATTACGTTTCAGGAAAAGATTTTGACAGAATAGAATATCAAAAATTATTAACTACCTTGAAAGAGAATGATGAATTGGTTATTAAATCAATTGATAGATTGGGAAGAAACTATGATGAAATTTTAGAACAATGGCAAGCAATTACTAAGAAAAAGAAAGTAAATATAACTGTTTTAGATTTCCCCTTATTAAACACAAAGAATAGCAATGATAATATCACAGGAAAACTAATCTCCGATATCGTTTTACAAGTTCTGTCTTATGTGGCACAGTTTGAAAGAGAACAAATCAAACAAAGACAAATGGAAGGAATACGAGAGGCAAAGAAAAAAGGGAAGAAATTCGGTAGACCAAAATTGGTTGTCCCAAATAATCTCCCTAATGTGATAGCTCAATATAAGAAAAAAGAAATAACCTTACGAGAAGGTGCAGACATCTTAGGAGTATCAAAAAGCACCTTTCATAATTGGATAAAAAATTCATAGTTCTTGTCAAAAAACCTAGGATTTTTTGGACAGGAAATACATTCTCTTTTAGAACCGTTTTCGTTAGAAAAAATGTTCTAAAATCAAGCATTTTGACCGATTATTATTACACTTCAATTTTATCAAGTTTGTCCAAAAAAGTCTAGGTTTTTGGACAAACTGATTACTTTACAACAAATAAAAATAGGGAGTATTAAATGAATGCACAAACAAACTAAAAAATTCACACTTGCAACTATCTCAGCTCTATCACTTCTTGGCACTGGAGTCATCACAGCTAATCAAGTATCAGCTAGCGAGAATACGAGTACTGAAAAACAAATAGAGGCAACAATTACAAAAGTTGAAATTGATTATTTTGGACTTAGCTTCGAAGGCAGACTTTCAGAGCCACTACAACACGGAGGTGATAAGGCTGCTAAGGGAAATGTTACTTTGATTGATAAAGCGACCGGAAAAATTGTGTACCAAAGTCACGATGCTGTCATTTTTAGTGGCTTAACTAAAGATGTCAGTGATCAATTTTTACAACCTTTATTTTATAGCAATCAATTTAAAGGTGATATTTTTGTTTCAGAACAATTTCCAGATGGAACATATATTTTGGAGATGTCTGGAGAAGCTGGTTCGCCTTACGATGACTTAACTGATACAAGAAAACGTGTCTTTAAAGTTAGAAAAGATGTGACTATCGGAAATCCTTCTACAAATTCAAATACTAACACAACAACTCAATCAGGTTCGAATTCTAATATCTCAGGTAGTTGGCTACAATCTGGTTCTCGTTGGTGGTACAAACACGCCGACGGTTCCTATACAACTAATGGCTGGGAAAAAATCAATGGTGTTTGGTATCGTTTTGACAACTCTGGCTGGATGCAAACTGGCTGGGTAAAAGACGGTAGCTGGTACTATCTCGACGGTTCAGGTGCGATGAAGACAGGTTGGGTCAAAGATAACGGTAGCTGGTACTATCTTCAAGACTCAGGCGCTATGAAAACTGGCTGGATGAAGGTATCTGGTAAATGGTACTATGCTTATAGATCTGGTGCACTAGCAATCAATACAACGACCCCTGATGGCTATCGTGTTAATTACAACGGTGAGTGGGTTTAACATACAATAGAAATAGATTAAGGAGACAATTAAATGAACAAAGTGATAAAAATTGAAGATGAAACAGTTTATGTTGGAAAAGGTAATAATGGCCAATTTACTGCAATTTCAAGAAAAAGTTTTGGTTTTGAACCACAAGTAGGTGATTACGTAGAATTTTATCAAAACGGTGATGAGTATATTGTTTCAAAAATAGATAACACATCTCCAACTAGCTCTAGCCAACATTCAAATGGAGTGAGTGATAAATCTAAACTGGCCGCAGCCTTATTTGCCCTATTTTTAGGAGCACTTGGTGGATACGATTTTTACATCGGAAATTCTAAACAAGGATACAAGCGTATCGGCATAACTCTGCTAGCTATCATTCCTATTTTAACGCCATTTGTTTTACTAGCAAATGCTATTTGGAATATTATAATTACTATTCAAGTTTTAACATCCAAAACTGGTAGCAAATGGCACCAAGATGCCCAAGGCTTAGAATTGCAAGATTAAATACATGAAAAAATTATTTCTATTCAGTATCAGTGTTTTAGCTATCTCCATTTTAACAGCTTGCCAACCTCAGAGTAAAAACACTTCCTCAGAAAGTTCTGAAACAACTACTTCTAGTAGCAGTTCGCCTACTTCCACATCGGAAGAGAAGAAAAATGATTACACCCTATATAATCCTGTCCTTAAAGAATATGCCAAAGTATTAGATGGTTCATCAGCTTCACCTAAAGAGCTCAATTCAAAAGCAAACTTAAAAAATACTTATCCTAAAGAATACTCTGGACTACAATACAGCTTGTATGATTTAGACCAAAATGGTACGGACGAACTTTTGGTTGCCCTTAAAACGGATTCTAACTATTACGATTTATTAGATATTCGAACTCTAAAAAATGGGGAAGTTATTCGACTGACCAATGCAGAAAATAATCTGGATTTTATTGGAGAGCGAGTACATTTTAATCCTTTAGAAAATGGCTATTTCCAATTATCTACCCGTGTATCTACTAATCAAATCCAAGTTAAACTATACAAGTTAAATCAGGATGGAACACGGTTAGAGTTAATTAGCGAATCAGATACAGAAGAGGGACTGGGGACAAAACCACCTTCCCTTGATATAAGATCTTTCTCTTGGAAGTCTGTCACAAGTCTCATAAATGGAGAAACTAGCCTTCCGTCAGAAAGCAAAGGGATGGATATTTCTGCAATTCAAAATGGGGATTTTTCTAGTGTCTCAGGAACTTGGAGGAATCGTTCAGGTATTGAATTTACTTTCGACAAAAATGGTTTAGTAAGTGATAAGTCTAAAATTTCAATTGAACATGCTAAAGAAATTGACCACTATCTTAAGGCAAATTCTGTTTCTAAAGATGGAGGTGCTGGTACAGCTATTGCCTTTTTACCAGCTGGAGTTTCTTTAACTATGTCTGTCACCTCTTCTACAGATAATGGCTATACCGACTCATCTGATATCACACAAGACCGCTTATGGTTTGGACACCAACTTATCAATGGTAGTACTGAGGGATTTTTCTATAAGGTAGAATAGTCTTGGTAGACTCTTAAACTAGCTCATAAAATATCTAGCAACTTTTCATAAACACATATAGGATAAATATTCTTATGCTCTTAGAATATCTATCCTATATTTTTATTCTATCTACATTTCTATCGATACTTGATGAATTCACTCAGAAAAAGATTAGACTTTTAACGTTAAAATTGATAAAATAAAAAAGAAAATAAGATAAAAGGAAACTATAAATCACCATGATGAACATGCAAAACATGATGCGCCAAGCACAAAAACTTCAAAAACAAATGGAACAAAGTCAAGCAGAACTTGCTGCTATGCAATTTGTTGGCAAATCTGCTCAAGACCTTGTTCAAGCTACCTTAACAGGTGACAAAAAAGTTGTCAGCATTGACTTCAATCCAGCTGTCGTTGACCCTGAAGATCTTGAAACTCTTTCTGATATGACTGTTCAAGCCATCAACTCTGCTCTTGAACAAATCGATGAAACTACCAAGAAAAAATTAGGTGCTTTCGCTGGAAAATTGCCATTCTAAGCATAAGAAAAACAAGCATTCAAGAGAATACTTGCCTATCATGGGAGGAACAACTGTTCCTCTTTTTGCTTACTAAAAATTAAAGAATTCCATGGCCTGTTTGAACAGTAAATCCGTATACTCTGGGTCTTCTTGGGCAATGGTAACCTGATCTTGAATCATTTCCAAGTCATCCGTTATCATGCCGTCTGCACCCAAATGAACAGATTTATCAAAGGACTCTGAACTATTGATGGTCCACACGTACAATTTTTGATCGGTATTCCAAAGCTTGTTGACAAAATTTTCATCCAAGGTTGAATACTCCATAGTATAACCTGTGGCCTTGGTTCTTGGAAAAATACTATTATAAGGTAGGATTAAAAAGACTGGAATTTGAGTATCGTAGGCTAAAACCTGGTCAATCACATGGTAGTCCAAGGATTGCATTTGGTGACCATTCTGCTTAAGAACAGTTCCATATTTTTCCATAAAGCGTTTCATCATATCTGGGCTATCTTTTCGACTGGTTTTAATTTCAATAAGAAGTTTTTGATGTAATTCATTGGCTTTATTGAGATAGTCATCAAAACTAGACACCTTGCTGTGATAGCCATTTTCTGAAATATCAAGTTTGGTTAATTCTTCCAAAGTGAGATCCTGAGGATTGGCATTAACTCCTGTCAGATTCTTGATATTGGCATCATGCATCATGACAAACTGACCATCTTTTGTTTCCTGAACATCTGTCTCAACGAAATCTGGACTTAGTTGGGCTGTCTTTTCTAAAGATTGGACTGTATTTTGCACACCATTCTTATTAGATACTCCCCTGTGAGAGATAATCAAAGGTTTATTGGCGACTGGAGCTTCTAAATAAACATATCCCTCAAGAGCGAAAAAGATAGCTGCACATCCCATCACTCCCCATCTCATCCAGTGGTCTTTCTTTCTCCTTGGTGTGATTTCTAGTTCTTCTCCTGTCAAGAAGGAAACAAACTTAATGAGAAAGTAAGTCAAGGCCATATAGTGGAAATTCTTGATTAAAACAAAGTTGATAATTCCCAACACAAGAGATTCCTTATGGGTCAGACCATCCATCAGTACCTGACTTGCTAATATTGGAATCAATAAAAGAATGAAAAATAGGTAGGTTTTGACGATAATCCAAAGCAAGTTCCAAATATAAAACCAGGAGTGCTTTCTTGTCTTTTCTAGACTGTATCTGACCGCTTCTTTGACTGTTTTTTTCTCAAATAAAAGCTGAGGTAGAGCAAACATGAAACGCACTGAAATGTAAAATAGAAGTAAAGCCAGAATAGTAACCACTATACCTACTAGCCAATACTTGTCTTCTATATAATCAATGATAAAGTCCGGAATGACGATTTTATTGAGGTAGTAAATCTTTAAAATCTTTCGAATCAATGGAAAGAGCATCATGACATAAAAGAAGATAAAGGCTATCTTTGAAAGTGTCACTTGCTTCATAAACAAGAAACTTTGGCGAAAGACCTTACGACTGTACTCCAGCAAAGTTCTCTTTTCATGATAGAGTAGGTGCCGGGCTCCAATAAAGAGAAGTCCTATCTGGTAATAGGCGACCAGTAAATTAACGATTACCAGAATAAATAATGCAAGACTAACAAAGGGAGAACCTTTTATAATGGCAAAAATATTATTGTAAGATAGAAAGAGATAACCTGTCTGACGGAGCAAAAGTCCAGCAATCCAAGAATTTGACGGTAACCAGACAAACTCAATCATCATAAAAGTCAAGAAAAATAGAAAAAGTATTTTATCTAGATTAAAGTATATCTGCTTAAAACCTAGATTTTTAGGTTTTTCAGGTTTCATAGGCACTCCTAGTCAAATAATTGAGACAAATCCAAGCCTCCAAAAGGATTGTTTGAAAGACTACTTTCTGTCTCTAACAATTCTCTAGCTTGGTCTGACTCTAGAAATGACTCGTAAACACGCGCTGTCATACGAGCATCCTCTAAGCTATTATGAGACTGACCTTGAAATCCAAGAAACGAGGCAACGGTTTGCAATTTGAGATTAGCAATACCATGTAAATCCGAACTCCGACGTTCAAAAGCTTCGTCATACAAATCCACCTTGTACTGCTGACTGTAGTCTAAACCATGCTCTGCTAGAATAGGCAAATCACTTTTAGCAGCATTGTAGCCAACCATGGGTAAAGAACCCACAAACTCTTGGAAATCTTTTATAACTTTCTCCACTGGAGGAGCATCTTTTAAGGTTTCAGCTGTAATTCCAGTCAAACCATTGATAAAACTCTTTAGAGGCACACTAGTATGGACATAGGAATCATAGGCATCGATTTCCTGACCATCTCTAAAACGGACTGCCGATACTTGAATCAAGTGTGTTTGTCCTTCATGCTGATTAAATTCTAAATCAAAAGCAATGTAATCTGCTAATCGTTCCATTTTCTACCTCTCCTATACTGTTATTTTATACTCTTCGAAAATCTCTTCAAACCGCGTCAGCTTCGCTTTGCCGTAGATATATGTAACTGACTTCGTCAGTCTTATCTACAACCTCAAAGCAGTGCTTTGAGCAACCTGCGGCTAGTTTCATAGTTTGCTCTTTGATTTTCATTGAGTATTACTTGAGCAACTATACTATTTAGAAACAAAAGAAGCCATCAGGTTAGCATTTAACCTAAACAGCTCCTTGATTATCCTCCAAATAAACGAGCAAAAAAGCCTTTCTTAGTGGATTGGACTTCTTCTTTTGCTTGGTCCAGCTCTAGCTTAAGATTTTCTTGATCCTTCATGGCTTGAAGGGTCAATTGTTGCTGCTGATCGAGTTGTTTGTCTTTCTCAGCAATCTGGCGGTCTTTGATACGCATCTGCTCATCTTTTTCTGATAACTGGCGATCCTTGGCTTTTAATTGTTCATAAAGGCGGAGAATTTCTGCATTCTTCTCATCAACCAGAATCTCCATCAACTCACGTTGCTTGACATCCTCACTGACAGGCTCATCTTCAAAAATCGTTTTTTTATAGATTTCTTCTAGCTTAATCAAGCCACTTCTGGTAACGACTGTTACCCCTTTGTCATTTTTATCTGTGTCTTCTTCTGGTAATTCTTTGACACGGTTATTGATTGCTTGGCGAGATAATCCTAAGACCTCTGCAATCTCACTGACGGTCATTTCAATACTCATAATATCCTCTGAAACGTTTTCTAGCTTTTCTTTACTTAAATCTTATCATAAGCTAGATAAACTGTCAAATTTCCGCTTAATCTAAGGCCTTCAAAAAGGCTAGTAAGACTTGGGCAGAGCGACGTCCAGCTTCGATAATAAACTCATCAAAAGAGATGTTTGCTTCATGGTTGGCATTGTCACTCATAGCTCGGATGACTAAAACTGGAAGATTAAGAGCATGCGCTGCCTGAGCAATAGCTGCCCCCTCCATCTCAACTGCTAAAACTTCTGGAAAATGGGACTTAATCGCTTCTATCTTGTCATTTCCTGCAACAAAACTATCTCCTGTAGCAATCAAACCAAGATGCCAGTTCTGGTCCAATTGAGATAGACTCTCTTGAATTTTGGCAACAAAGGTTTTGTCTGATTCGAAATAAAGTGGTTGTTGCGCCATTTGTCCATAAGCATAACCAAAAGCTGTGACATCCACGTCATGATAGGCTAATTTGTCAGCAATCACAACATCTCCAACAGCAATTCCTTCTGCTACTGCCCCAGCTGATCCTGTGTTAATCAAAGCATCCACTTGAAAATGATCAGCCAAAATCGCCACACTCATAGCAGACATGACCTTACCAATTCCACTTTCTACAAGAACGACTTTATGAGAAGCAATGGTTCCTGTGTGATAGGTATTGCCTAAAACAACTTGCTCCTGGGCATTGTCTAAATGCTGGACCAGATAAGCCAGTTCTTCTGGCATAGCCGCAATAATTCCTATTTTCATTTCAATTCCTTTTCTATTACAAAAGTTTCATTGCTAAGACAAGCAAAATTAAGAGAAAGATGACTGCAAATAAGATTTTATTCAGTTTAGAATTGAAGACATTTCTCTTAGTATTTTCAATGCGACGGCTTTTATGAATAGACGGTTCGACCTGAATCTTCAAGGTTTCCTGGCTAAAACCATGATCCTTAGGATTGGCATAACCAAAACGGGAAGAAGAGGTTGGTAAAATTTTTGTCTCCTCATCATCTAGCAAAGGAGGACCTGAAATCTTTTCGCCTCTATTAGCTCTTTCAATCATTTCATCCGTTAATAAAGGTTTACCCATACTGACCTCCTCTATTTTTTTTGCAATTCCCAATACTGAACAGCCATAATCGTCTTGGCATCACAGATATGACCTGATTGGATCAATTCCTTGGCTTCCTCTAAGCTAACTTCAAGGACTTCCAAGGTCTCATCTTCATCCTGCGGACGCGGATTTTCCACTTTCGTCAAATCGCTTGCTCGGTATAGTTTTAATTTTTCATTACAAAAGCCAATGGCTGAGTAAAAATCGTACAAGAGTTCTAATTTCCCTGTATAGGCTGTTTCTTCCTCTAATTCTCGAAGAGCTGCTGCTATAGGGTCTGTATTTTCACCTACTTCTAATTTTCCGGCTGGAATTTCGTAAGAGACTGCCTCAATGGCTTTGCGGTACTGCTTGACCAAGATGAGTTTTTGTTCATCCGTTACAGCTAAAACACAGACAGCCCCATTGTGGAAAATCAAATCCCGTTGGGCAACTCCTTTGCCTTCTGGTAATTCAACCTGATCTTGGACCAGTTTAAATATTGGTCCTTGATAGATTTCTTTTCGGCTAAGCGTTTTTTCTTCAAATTCCATGATAAGCTCCTACTGATTATTAGGATGGTGAGGAAGACGTGTTGCATATTCGTCTTTATTGACCTGACGACCACGACCAATAGCAATAGCATCTGCTGGAACATCTTTAGTAATAGTTGAACCAGCACCAACAAGAGAATTGTCACCCAACTCAACTGGGGCAATAATGGTTGAATTTGAACCAACAAAGACATTGTTACCAATGACTGTTTTGTATTTGTTTTTACCGTCATAGTTGACTGTAATGGTTCCTGCACCGAAATTAACCTTGCTACCCACTTCACAGTTTCCAATATAAGTCAAATGACCAGCCTTAGTATTCTCGCCGATAGAAGAGCCTTTCACCTCAACAAAGTTTCCAATATGGACTTGTGCACCCAGACTTGAACCTGGACGAATGTGGGCATACGGACCGACTGTCACTCCGTCAGCAACGCTACTTTCTTCAATCATAGAGTTGGTAATAACAGCTCCTGCTCCGATAGTGCTATCCACTACATAAGTACCATTTGTCAAAACAGTCTCAGCACCAATTTTCGTTTGCCCCTTCAAGGTAACATTGGCTTCGATTTGAACTTCAGGAGCAATCTCAACATCAATATCGATATAAGTTGCTTCTGGATTGACAAAGCTAACACCATTGACCATGTGTTGGTGATTGATGCGGCGACGCATAACCGACTCAGCAGTCGCAAGAGCCACACGGTCATTTACCCCAAGACTTTCATCAAAATCTTTCAAAGTATAAGCGCCAACTTTTTCACCAGCTTCACGGAAAATGCCAATGACATCTGTAATATAGTATTCGCCTTGAGCATTGTTGGTATTGATATTTTTCAAAGCCTCAAACAAACGCTCGTTGTCAAAGACGTAAGTTCCGGTATTAATTTCCTTGATTTGTTTTTCAAAATCTGTAGCATCCTTTTGCTCAACAATACGAAGAACCTCAGCATTGTCATTACGAACAATTCGTCCATAGCCAAACGGATTATCAGTTTCAGCAGTCAAGATAGTAGCCACATTTTTATGATTGATGTGGAAATCAATCAAGTTTTTCAAGCTTTCACCTGTGATTAAAGGAGTATCTCCTGCGATGACCAAGGTGTGACCTGACAAACATTCTAGGATAGGCTCTGTCATCATAACTGCATGGCCAGTTCCTAACTGTTCAGATTGAGTCACAAATTCTGTCTGCCCAGCCAAGACCCGCTCAACCAATTCCGCCTTGTGTCCTACAACTGTTACTGTCTTTTCAGGTTGGATAGCTCCCACACTACGGAAAACATGTTCCAACATAGAAATACCCGCAACCTTGTGCAACACTTTTGGCAAATCAGATTTCATGCGAGTCCCTTTACCCGCTGCTAAAATAATGGCATAATTTGACATAATCTTCTCTTTTCTCTAGAAATTCCCTTTTATTATACCATATTTCAAATCATTCCGCGCTCTTGAATGAAAAAATGCTCTAAAGTCCTTTATTAACCCATTTTTTGAGTATTTTTTTTGATTTTTTCTCATTTTTAAGGTAAAATTATGAGATATGAGAAAGAAAATAAATCCGCTTATTTTGTTTGGTTTTTTTGGGATTATGATTTTCATTTTAATCCTGAATCGCCCTCGTTTTGAGGACCATCCTGTAAAAACAAAGTCAAATATCGCGCAAGTAGAAACGCAAGCGCTACATAATATAGATAAACCGGTAATTGATGTTTCTGGTTGGCAACGTCCTGAGGAAATTAATTACGATACTCTCTCCCAAAACATTTCTGGAGCTATTGTTCGCGTCCATAGTGGTGCTCAAACATCCAAAGAGAACGATGCTTCCTATGTTAATGGTGTTGATAAGGCCTTTAAAACCCATATCACTGAGTTTCAAAAACGAAATGTCCCAGTTGGTGTCTATGCCTATGTAGCCGGAAAAAATGTCCAGGAGATGGAAAAAGCTGCTGAGGTATTCTATAACGCCTCTTCTCCATACAGTCCAAGTTACTATTGGCTAGACGTGGAAGAAAAAACCATGTCTAATATGAACGAAGGTGTTGAAGCCTTTCGAGCAAAACTAGAATCACTGGGTGCAAAAAATATCGGCATCTACGTTGGGGTTTACTTCATGGAAGAACACAGTATTGATACAGACAAGTTTACCTCTGTTTGGATTCCTTCCTATGGTTCTGACTCAGGATTTTACGAAGCTACTCCTAAAACTGATTTAGATTACGACATCCACCAGTACACTTCTAAAGGAAAAATTGCTGGTTTTGACCACGATTTAGATATCAACGTTATCTCTTCCTTAAAAAACAAAGAAGAAACCTTTAGAAAACTCTTTTTAAAACCTTAAAAGCATTTGTTTAGCATTTGCTTTTTCTTTTTGTGTTTGATTATGATACAATATAATAAGGATTTTTTGAAATAGAAATAGTTGGAGGAAAAATATGCTCTCATGGTTAGCACGCCTTATTAAAGGGATTGTGATTGCTCTTGGATTTATCCTACCGGGAATTTCCGGAGGGGTTCTAGCAGCAATCTTAGGAATTTATGAACGGATGATTGGCTTTCTAGCCCATCCCTTTAAAGACTTTAAGGAAAATATTTTGTACTTTATTCCAGTTGCCATCGGTATGCTTCTGGGAATCGGCTTATTTTCTTACCCGATTGAATACCTGCTTGAAAATTATCAGGTCTTTGTCTTATGGAGCTTTGCGGGTGCCATCATTGGTACAGTTCCTAGCCTTCTAAAAGAATCAACTCGAGAATCTGACCGAGACAAGATTGATTTAGCTTGGTTCTGGGCAACCTTTATCATTTCTGGACTAGGTCTCTATGCCTTAAATTTTGTTGTTGGAACCTTAAGTGCCAGCTTTCTTAATTTCGTCCTAGCTGGTGCACTGCTGGCTCTTGGCGTATTAGTTCCTGGCCTCAGTCCATCAAATCTCCTTTTGATTTTGGGTCTCTATGCTCCTATGTTGACTGGTTTTAAAACCTTTGACCTCTTGGGAACCTTCTTCCCGATTGGAATCGGGGCAGGTGCAACTCTCATCATTTTTTCAAAATTGATGGATTATGCCTTAAACAACTATCACTCACGCGTCTATCATTTCATCATCGGTATCGTCCTATCAAGTACTCTTTTGATCTTGATTCCGAATGCAGGAAACGCTGAAAGTATCCAATACACTGGTATTTCTCTTGTTGGGTATGTCATCATCGCCTTCTTCTTTGCTCTGGGAATCTGGCTTGGTATTTGGATGAGTCAATTGGAGGATAAATATAAATAATGGCAAAAAAAGTAAAAATCAAAAAAACATTGGTGGAACAAATCCTGTCTAAAGCAGGTATCCCACATCAAGGGATTCAAATCAATGCCCTTGAAGGAGAACTTCCTCAAGATTATGAACGAGATCAGATTTTCAAAACCTTGGCTCTTTTGGGAGATAAAACAGGACCGATTATCGGAATTGTCCCTATCACTCAACACTTGTCTGAAAAGAAACTAGCTAAAATTTCTGGCAATAAAAAAGTGAGCATGATTCCCCAAAAGGATTTGGAAAAAACAACTGGTTACATTCATGGAGCCAATAATCCTGTCGGAATTCGTCAGAAACACAATTACCCCATTTTTATCGATAAGATCGCTCTAGACTTGGATCAAATGATTGTCTCTGCTGGAGAAGTTGGTCACAGCATTATCGTCGCACCACAAGACTTGGCTAGCTTTGTAAAAGCTGACTTTGCAGATATCTTGGAGGACAGTAAGTAATGAAACTCTACTTTGTCCGCCACGGTCGTACAGTCTGGAACCAAGAAGGACGCTTTCAAGGTGCTAGCGGAGATTCTCCCCTTCTTCCTGAATCTATTGACACCCTAAAACAACTAGGGCAGTATCTCAAGGATGTTCCTTTCGATCAGATTTATTCAAGTGATTTACCTCGAGCGGTCAAATCTGCTGAGATTATCCAAAGTCAACTCAAGACACCCTGTCCTTTAGAAAGTGTTTCTAATCTCCGTGAATGGCAGCTGGGGAAGTTAGAAGGTTTGAAAATCGCAACCTTGGAAGCTATTTACCCGCAACAAATCAAAGCTTTTCGATCTAATCTTGCTCAATTTGACACTCAAATGTTTGGAGCCGAATCCCTCTATAGCACCACGCAACGGACCATCCAATTTATCAAATCATTAAAAGATAGTCCAGCTGAGCGTATTCTAATTGTCGGTCACGGCGCTAATCTTACTGCTAGTCTTCGTACTCTCCTAGGTTATAAAGAACCTCTTCTTCGTAAAGATGGCGGTCTAGCAAATGCCAGCCTGACCATTCTAGAAACCCATGATTTTGAAACATTTACTCTCGATACTTGGAATGATACTTCCTATCAATAACAGAACTTGATTTTAGCGTCAAGTTCTTTTTAGTTTTGAAAGATTATCCGTGAATTTCTTGGCTATTTATGATAAAATGGGAGTATCGCAAAAAATGACTCATCGTATTCAATTTTGAGTAAAACTAGGAGGATCCCATGTCAACAGAACATATGGAAGAACTAAATGACCAGCAGATCGTTCGCCGTGAAAAAATGGCTGCGCTTCGTGAACAAGGAATCGATCCTTTCGGAAAACGCTTTGAACGCACTGCAAATTCACAAGAATTAAAAGATAAATATGCCGACCTCGATAAAGAACAATTACATGATAAAAACGAAACAGCTACTATCGCAGGACGCTTGGTAACCAAACGTGGTAAAGGTAAAGTAGGTTTTGCCCACCTTCAAGACCGCGAAGGTCAAATCCAGATTTACGTTCGTAAGGATGCTGTCGGTGAAGAAAACTATGAAATCTTCAAAAAAGCAGACCTTGGTGACTTCCTTGGTGTCGAAGGTGAAGTGATGCGTACAGATATGGGAGAACTCTCTATCAAAGCTACTCACATCACTCACTTGTCTAAAGCACTTCGCCCACTCCCTGAGAAATTCCACGGTTTGACAGACGTTGAAACAATTTACCGTAAACGTTACCTTGACTTGATTTCTAACCGTGAAAGCTTTGAGCGCTTTGTCACTCGTTCAAAAATCATTTCTGAAATCCGTCGTTACCTTGATCAAAAAGGTTTCCTTGAAGTGGAAACACCTGTTCTTCACAACGAAGCTGGTGGTGCGGCAGCCCGTCCATTTATCACCCACCACAATGCCCAAAACATTGATATGGTGCTTCGTATCGCAACTGAGCTTCACTTGAAACGCCTTATCGTCGGTGGTATGGAACGCGTCTACGAAATTGGCCGTATCTTCCGTAACGAAGGAATGGACGCTACTCATAACCCTGAGTTCACTTCTATCGAAGTTTACCAAGCTTATGCAGACTTCCAAGATATCATGGACTTGACGGAAGGCATTATCCAACACGCTGCTAAATCAGTCAAAGGCGATGGTCCAGTCAACTATCAAGGTACTGAAATCAAGATTAACGAGCCATTTAAACGTGTTCATATGGTGGATGCTATCAAAGAAATTACTGGTGTCGATTTCTGGCAAGACATGACTTTCGAGGAAGCCAAAGCTATCGCTGCTGAGAAGAAAGTTCCAGTTGAGAAACACTACACTGAAGTTGGTCACATTATCAATGCCTTCTTTGAAGAGTTTGTTGAAGAAACTTTGATCCAACCAACCTTTGTCTATGGACATCCAGTAGCTGTATCTCCACTTGCTAAGAAGAATCCTGAGGACGAACGCTTTACTGACCGTTTCGAGCTCTTCATCATGACTAAGGAGTACGGTAATGCCTTTACTGAGCTCAACGACCCAATCGATCAGCTTAGCCGTTTCGAAGCCCAAGCTAAAGCCAAAGAACTTGGTGATGATGAAGCGACAGGCATCGACTATGACTACATTGAAGCTCTTGAATACGGTATGCCACCAACAGGTGGTTTGGGAATTGGTATCGACCGTCTCTGCATGCTTCTCACTGATACAACTACTATCCGTGACGTATTGCTCTTCCCAACAATGAAATAATACTCTTATCCTCTGGTTCTTGCCAGAGGATATTTTCATATCCAAAAGAAATAGACTGAAGTTTTCACCTCAGTCTATTTTTTATCGAACTTTAGAAAGGAAGTTTCTTTCTTAGTCTTCTTTTTTCTTACGAGCTACAAGTCCGAATGCACCCAACATTCCAAGAAGTCCAAGACTAGATAAAATGTTCTTATCGTCTGTACCAGTATTTGGTAATTCCTTCTTGTCATTGGCTACGGTTGTTTCACTAACTGCCTGATTTGATTCTGTTCGACTTACCTGAGTTGGAGTAACTACTGGTTTATCTGGATCTGTAGGACGAACTGGCGAAACAGGTTGCTCAGAGCGAGTTGGGGTAGCTACTTTTTTATAGGTATGAATCACATTGCCATTTTTATCTGTTTTAGTACTAATATATTCATAACCTTCTAAAGTCTTAGGTTCATGGCTACCATTTTCTTCTGGAGAAATTTCTTTACCATCACCATCTTGATAACGTGTTACGATATGAATAGTTGAACTACCATTGTTACCTTGACTATTACCATGATTAGATTTAGGAGTTACTTTCACAGGAACTTCTACTGTCACTTTACGTCCATCAGGTAATTCAATCTCAACCGTTACAGATGGCTTATCACCTGGTGTATTTGTTTTTGGAATTTCTCCAACTTTAGTAATTTTCCAACCTTCAGGAAGATCTACATATTTTTTCACTTCATCTTCAGTAATCGGTGTTCCAACTTCCACTACAATAGGAGTTACTGTCGGTGTTACGATAATTGGTACCTCTACTTCAACAATTTCTCCAGTAGGAACTTTAATCTTCACTTTAACACTTGGTTTCACTCCAGCTGGAATTGTTGTTGGGATTTCTCCTACTTCGACAATTTCCCATCCTGGTTCTTTTGGAAGATCAATATGTCCTTTCACATCGTCTGGTGTGATTGTAGTTCCTTGTGGTACAACAATTTGTCTTACGGTTGGCGTAACGATGACTGGTACATCGACAGTAATCTTACGACCATCTGGTAATTCAATCTCTACTGAAACGACTGGTTTTGTTCCTGGTGTAGTTGTTGTTGGAATTTCTCCTACTTTTGTTACTTTCCATCCTTTTGGCAATTCTACGTGTTTCTTAACATCTTCTGGCGTAACTGGTGTCCCTACTGGAACTACTACAGGTGTTACTTTCGGTGTTACGATTACTGGAATGTTCATCGTTACGCGAATTCCATTTGGTAATTCAATCACTACTGGGATACTTGGTCTTTCACCTGGAGTATCTGTTGTAGGTTTATCACCAATATTGATAATTTTTACTCCTTTTGGAATGTGTTTTTCAACATCCTCAGCAGTAATTGGATCTCCTTGTTTTTTAACAATATCTTCAATAGGTGTAACATTTACTGGAATTTCTACAGTCACAACTTTACCGTTTGGTAATGTAATCGTTACTTTTACAGGATCCTTCTTACCAGGCGTTGTTAAGTCTGGAATGTTTTCTACCTTAGTTGTTGCTCCTTCTGGTACTTTGATTTGTTTTAAGATATCTTCTGGAGTCAATTTATCTTTCGTTACTGGTGTTTCGATTTCCTTAACTGGTGTTACTGTTACTGGTACGTCTACTGTCACTACTTTACCATTTGGTAATGTTACTGTTACCTTCACTGGATCTTTCTTACCTGGCGTTGTTAAGTCTGGAAGATCTCCTACCTTAGTAGTTGCTCCTTCTGGTACTTTGATTTGTTTTAAAATATCCTCTGGAGTCAATTTAGCTGTTGTGACTGGTGTTTCGATTTCCTTAATTGGTGTTACATTTACCGGCACTTCTACTGTAATCACTTTTCCATTTGGTAATGTAATCGTTACTTTTACAGGATCCTTCTTACCAGGCGTTGTTAAGTCTGGAATGTTTTCTACCTTAGTTGTTGCTCCTTCTGGTACTTTGATTTGTTTTAAAATATCCTCTGGAGTCAATTTAGCTGTTGTGACTGGTGTTTCGATTTCCTTAATAGGCGTTACATTTACTGGAACATCCACTGTCACTACTTTGCCATTTGGTAATGTTACTGTTACCTTCACTGGATCTTTCTTACCTGGCGTTGTTAAGTCTGGAAGATCTCCTACCTTAGTAGTTGCTCCTTCTGGTACTTTAATTTGTTTTAATACATCCTCTGGAGTCAGTTTTTCTGTTGTAACTGGTGTTTCGATTTCCTTAATTGGTGTGACTGTTACAGGAATATCTACAGTATAAGATTTACCATTTGGTAATGTAATCGTTACTTTTACAGGAGTTTTTTCTCCAGGTGTTGTTAAATCCGGTAAGTCTCCTACTTTAGCTGTTGCTCCGTCTGGAATATTTAGACCTCTAATATAGTCTTCTTCTCTTAACGGCGTATTTGTTACAGGTGTTTCAATTGGTGTTGGTTTTGTTTCAACTACTTTAATAGTAGCTGGAACTTCTACTAACACTTTCCCATCTTTATCTTTTACAACTACAGTAACTGGTTTATCACCTGGTGTTGATCCATCATATGGAGTTATTTGTCCTTCTGGAACTTTGTATTCGAACGTTGAACCTTCTGGATAGTCACTTGGTGTGATACTATCTTCAGCTTTAGGTTTATCTTTATCTTCAGCATTTACTGGAGTTAATTGTTCTTTACCTTGAACGACTTTAATCTTCGCAGGTACTTCTACAATTGTATCTCCATCCGAATCTTTCACGACTACAGTAACATCTTTTTCACCCGGTGTTGTTCCATCATATGGAGTTGCTTGTCCTTCTGGAGTTTTGTATTCAAATGTTGAACCTTCTGGATAATCATCTGGAGTGATGCTATCTTTTGGTTTTGGTTTCTTATCATTTTCAGCATTCACAGGGACATATTGTGTCTTAGGTTCTACTACTACAATTGTCGCTGGAATTTCTGTAATTGGTTGTCCATTCAGCTTAGCTACTACCGTTACAGGTTTATCACCTGGTGTTGTTGTATCTACTGGAGTGTTATCTTTATATTCAAATGTTGTTCCAATTGGGAAATCATTTGGATTAATGTTTTCTTTTGGATCTGGCTGTTTCTTAGCTGGGTCTACTGGTACATATTTAGGATAACCTTCCACTACACGAACTGTAGATGGCACTTCAACTAATACCTTATCCCCTTGTTTCACAACAACGGTAACTTTCTTATCACCTGGTTTAGATGTATCTACTTCTTCTTTATACTCAAATGTTGCATCATCTGGGTAATCATTCGAATCAATGCTATCTTCAGGTGATGGTTGTTTCTTACCTTCATCTACTGGAACAATTTGTGGGTAACCTTGTACAACTTTCACTTTTGTTGGTACTTCTACAAGTGTATCATTTCCATCTTTTGCAATGACAACTACATCTTTTTCTCCTGGTGTTGTTGTATCTACTGGAGTCTTATACTCAAATGTTGTTCCTTCTGGGTATTGTTCTGGATCAATGCTCTTAGCTGCATCCGGTTGTGGTTTGCTTGGATCTGCTACTACGTATTGTGTCTTAGGATCTACAACTACTACTTTCGCAGGAACTTCTGCAATTGGTTGACCATTTAACTTAGCTACAACAGTTACATCTTTTTCACCTGCAGTTGTTGTATCTACTGGTGTTTTGTATTCAAATATTGTGCCATCTGGATATTCTCCTGGTGTAACACTATCTTTCGCTTCAGGTTGTTTCTTAGCTGGATTTGCTACTACAAATTGTGGTGTACTATCAACTACACGTACAGTTGCTGGTACTTCAACGATTGTATTTCCTTGTGGATCAAGTACTTCAACAATCACATTCTTATCACCAGTTGTTGTTACATCGATTGGAGATGTTTGCCCATCTGGAGTCTTATATCTAAATGTAGATCCTTCTGGATAATCTGTTTTATCAATGCTCTTTTCTGGATCTGGTTGTTTGTTGTTTTCATCAACTGGGACGATTTGTGGTATACCTTCAACTACTGTAACTGGTACTTTAACAGTTGTTGTTTTCTCTTCATCATCTACAATGTATTTAACAGTCACATCCACTTCAGTATCATCTGTTAAGTCAGGAACTGTTACTGTAGCTGTTTTATCAATCTCAACTCTAGCACCTTGTGGTAGTTTACCTGTAAATGTTCCATCAGCAATCGCTTTTTCAGCTTGAGCAAGTACTTTTTCTTTTGCTTTATCTTTGTCACCATTTTTAGGAACAAGAATTTCATCTGCTTCTGGTTTTGGTAAAACTGTTACTGGAACTTTCACAGTTTCGGTTAACTTACCATTATCATATGTTACCGGGATTGTCGCTTCTTTATTTCCTGCTTTAGCAGTAATATCTTCAGCAATGACAGGTTCACCTTTTGTTCCGTCTGTACCTGGTGTTACAGCACCTTTCACATCATCTTTTGTAACAGTGTCCCCTTCAAATACTACTAATTTCTTAGCTGTTGAACCTACTACTGTTACTGGGACTGTTACTTCTCTAGTTGCAACTACTTTACCATCTTTTACATACTCTACAACTGCTGTTGCTGGCTTTTGTACTCCAGTTGCTGTTGTTTCCGGTACTGTTCCTGCTTTAACTTCTTTAACTCTTACAGTTACACCATCTGGCAATTTATCAGTTGGAACTGCAGTTGCTGCTTCTACTGCTTTCGCTTTAACTGCTTCATCTAAACTAGTGCTATCTTTAGGAACTGTTACACCTGTTGGTTCTACTTTTGGTAAAACTACAACATCTACTTTAGTTTCTACAGGAATTGTTTCAGTTCCTTTTGTATAATTTACTGTTGCTGCTACTTCTAGTATTTGACCAGCTTTTTTAGCTGTTGTAGGAATATCTGCAATATCATTTTTAGTTGGAGTAAAGCCGTCTACAACTGTAGGATTTACTTTTTCTTTCAACTGATCATTTGTTACAGTATCATCTTCAACTGTATACAATTTATTCGTTTCTTGATCTTTCACCGTAATTGTATAAGTAGTTGAATTCACTGCAGTTTCGGCACCTTTATTTGTTCCAGTATCCGTTTCAGTATCTGCAGTAACGATATTTCCGTTACTATCTTTTACTTCAACTTTAACTGTGTAAGTACCTACTTCTGATAATTTAACAGTTGCTGCTTCTGCTGCACTTCTATATTCTGTTACTTTTCCTGAAGGAGATGTTAACGTTACTTTTGTAACTGTTGTTTCCTTTTTATTTGGAGCAGTTGTCGCATCATCTTCTGTATCTGTAATTGTTACTGCAGCTGATTTTTGTTTTACTAAATCTACTGTAGCACCTTTTACAGTAGTATATAAACTTGAGCTAATAGACGGAGCATCATTTAATATAGACGCTTTATCTGAAGAACTTGCTGTTTCTACTGCATCAACTGTTCCTTTAAATCCTGATGTAGTTGAAATCGTCCACTTATCTCCAGTTTTTGTTGCTGTTACAGTAGAATTATCATCAGCAGACCATTTATTTAATCCTTTATCATATTTAACAGTTACAACCATTCCTTTATTAGTATCAGTTGCTGAATCTGCTGAACTGTTCGCCGTATTTTCTTTTTTATACGTCGTTAATGTACGAGATACATTATTAACGGCTGTAACTTTTCCTTCTGCGTTTAATGTACGAGTATATTCGTAAACATTAAAGATTGTTTCTCCATCTTTATTCACATCAACATATAGGTCACGTTTTAACCATGTTGTTGTACCGTCACTGTTAGGAGTTTTCTTCTCAGCAGTCTCACCAGATAATTCCCAACGACCACTAGTTTTATTGAATGTTGCTGCTACATTTTCTCCTAGTTGCGTTTTTAATGTTACTTCGGCACGTGTAAACGTTGCTGTGATATTTTCACTATTTGCAGTTACGTTAATCGTATCTGTTGCGGCATTTGCTGTTGCTGTTGGAAGAACTTTTAGATTGAAAGTTTCACCAACTGTACCAATTTCATCATTGACGTTTACAGCAGTATTTGTTGTTTCTGATACAACCCATTTACCATCTTTAGCAACAATTTTTGTATTTGTTCCATCTGGTAATGTAATTGTCGCTTCTGAAGCCCCTTTAGAAATTGTAATCGGAACTTCTGTATCGTAAGCATGAATATTTTTTATTGTCACTTCAGGTGCAATTTTAAAGGTTGCGTGTGCGTATGCCTCATTAGCATTTGTCTCTTGATAATCTCTTGCATAAATTGAAACTCTGTAAATCCCAGCTTCAGTTGGTGTTCCTTTGAATCCATTCGGATTATTCTCAGTCATATCAGCTGATGCAATTGTAAAACCTACACCTGGAATTTTTGTCTCATTTCCTGTTAATTCTGTAGGAGTAGCAGCACCAGTACCTGTCGTTCCTGTAATCTTCGCTCCAGAAACACCCAGAATAGCACGTCCTACAGTTTCTGTAATTGTAGTTGTACGTCCAATTGGGGTTCCATTTTCATTCGTTAAAGTATAAGAAACTCTTCTATCATTTGGTACCCCAGCATGCGAAGCTCCAGCATCTCTATATTCTACTGGAACAGTTAGTGCTTCTCCAACTTTCCCTTCTTTAACAGTATCGTTAATTTCTAGTGTTGGTGGTGTTCCATCTTTCCATGCTGTTCCACCAAATCTATGATCATCTAGTGGAATCGTAACACTTTTACCAGTAATAGTATTTTTAAACGTTACTCGAGCTTTTACTTGTTGATAGTTAAATGGACTTCTATGTGTTACAACCCCTTGCACACTATCTGTTGCTTTGTCATAAAATAAACCATTCGGGAAATTGGACACATTGAAATCTGAAACAGTCCAACCAGCCTTTTTAGCAGCTTCTGTTACTTCAATACGTTTACTTACATCTTTAATGTATACTTTATCAATACCTTGTTCATATCCAAGTTTATAGATACTAGAAAGCAGATATTCATAAGGTCCATTTCCATAGTAAGTTGCTGGGATTTGACTTGAAATACTAGTTCCATTATATCTTAGCTTTCCACGCCATAGTGGAGCTTCTTCTATAATTTTTTGGACTTCTTCAGCAGGAAGTTTCAATCCATAGTCAATACGAGCCTTTACATCACTCTCTTTACCATCATAAGTATAGTTAGATGGTCCAGGACTAGGTCTTGTACCAGCTCTTTGATCAGAGAACACTCTAAACTCTAAGTCAGCAGCATCTGCTATTTTCTCTGGAGTATTAACACCTAAATCACCTTGACCTGGATGGCGACTCCCGAACGGCATTGTATAAGTATCCCAACCAGTAAAGTTTTCTCGTGATACTGTACTTGTGCTTCCGATAATATTTTTCGCAGTTGGTTGCGCTGGATTTGTTGGTGTGATTGTATCACTAGTTCCTGTAGTTGTAGCACCGTTACTAGATGAATCAGCTCTAAACTCACTTTCCCCTTTACCAGGGATAGCTTGTCCATTTCTAGAATCTTGGTTTTGGTTTACTTTTTCTTCTTCAGTTGCTTCTGAATTGATACTGTTTAAAATGATAAGGCTACTTGAAAGTTGTTTAGCAAGTGCATCAACGTTTGACTGTGTTTTTGTATCATCATTTAAAAGCTCTTTTGCTTTATGAACCAAATTTTTAGCATCATCAATGACTGATTTTGTTTTCTTTCCTTCAGTTAATTGACTCAATCTACTTTCAGCTTTAGCAACTAAATCTTCTAACGATGCTGTATTAATAGCAACTTTTTCCGTCACTACATTTGAAGTTTCAGCTTCACTGGCTTGTTTGTCACTAGCAGACTCCTTTACATAAGTATTATTTTGTCCATCGGGCTCTTTAGCAGTAACAGATCCTTGTCCAGTAACTTCCTTAGAGGTTTCCGAAGACTTATCATTTAGATTTTGAGGATTTTGAACTTCTGTAGGTTCTGGGTTAGTAATTTGTTCAGCCGCTTGGACGCTTCCTCCACCAAGGAAAAACAGTCCAGTAGCTACAGCCACACTAGCCGCACCAAAACTAACCTTACGAATACTGTAACGTGTGAATTTCTCCACCTGCGATTGACGAACATATCGTCCTTTAAAATTAAACATAAATAGATTCCTCCAACATAACATGAATTGTTAATATATGATACTTTGATGTAAAAAATAACTTTAAACAACAAATAAATATAGTAATGTGTTATCTTTCAACTTAATATATTATCGAACAATAATCAATCTGTCAAGCGATATCTAACTCTTATATTATAAATAAAAAGAAGAAACCGTCATTTAGATTCCTTCTTTCACTTCTTTTGTTGCCACATCTTCTCCAAACCATTTTTGGCTGATTTCCTGGAACTTTCCTTCTTGGTATAGTTCGATAAAGGCCTGGTTTAAAGCTTGTAGTAATCTTTTGTCAGCTGGCCTAACTCCTACTGCAAAAGATTCACTTTCAAATCCAGCTGAAAAGACATTATAGTCATTTAATATCCCCTCAGACTGGAGATAGTAATTAGCATACACTCGGTCAATCAACAAGGCATCAATCCGATCATTTTTCAAATCAATCAAGGCCTCATTAAAACTCTGGTACTGATTGGCCTTCTGGTCTTTGACACGATTTTTCAGTAATTCTGGCTGAGCTTCAAAGTCTAAGTAACCAGAAGAACCTGCTTGGGCTCCCAAGGTCTTATCCTTCATATCCTCTACTGAATGAATCTGCTGGCTTTTTTTCGTCACCAGAACTTGCTGATTTTCCATATAGGGAATGCTAAAGGCAACTTTCTCTCGGCGTTCATCAGTGGCAGAATAGCCATTCCAGATGGCATCTATGGTTCCATTTTGCAGTTCTGTCTCCTTCATATCCCAGTCGATTGGTTGAAATTGAACCTTAAAACCTAATTTTTCAGAGACAGCTTGTGCTAAGTCAATATCAAAGCCTGTATATTGGCCATCCTTTTCTTCAAATCCCATAGGTACGAAGGTATTATCAAAACCAATGGTTATACTCCCCTGCTCTTGATACTTATCCCAGTTATCCTGCTTTGGATCACTAGCCTTCTGAGTGCAAGCCGTTAAAAAGAAAGTCAGGATAGAAACCAATACTAAAGCAATTTTCTTATTAGTCATCGGCACCTCCTACTTGGGCTCAACCTTGAGAATCTGATCTGCGATATTTTCAGCGAACTGTAAATCGTGGGTAACCACAATCTGCGTCATGCCAAGTTCCCTATTTTGCAAGATCAGTTTTTCCACTTCCAAGCGCAATTCTGGATCAAGTGCAGAAGTTGGTTCATCGTAGCCAATAATTTCTGGGTCAATCATCATAGCACGTGCCAAGGCCACCCGCTGCTTTTGACCACCAGATAGTGAGAAGGGATAGGCTTCTGCATGGCTAGCCAGTCCTAATTGTTCCAAAAGCCCTCGCGCCTTCTTCTCAGCTTCTTGCTGCCTTATTCCCATAGTTTTTACAGGAGATAAGGTCAAATTGTCTAGAACTGATAAATGAGGAAACAGTTGAAAATCTTGGAATACAAATCCCAGTAAATTCCGCTTCTCTAGTTCATCCAGTTCTAAAGGTTCTCCATTATAAAAGATTTGCCCTGAATCAATGGTTTCAAGACCTGCAAGCATACGTAAGAGGGTTGTCTTACCTCCACCAGAAGGCCCTACGATAGCTAGGATTTGCTTTTCAGGAATTTTTAGACTGAAATTGGACAAAATTTGCTTTTCACCAAAGCCTTTATTGATATTTCGTAATTCTAACATGGCAGCCTCCTATCTATAGTAACTGTATTTCTTCTCAACTTTTTTGGCAAGAATGGTTACAATACCAATCAAAATCAAGTAAATAGCTCCTGCCAAGAACATAGGAACCAGGCTAGCATCACGGTTGGCAGCTGTTCGACTCGCCAAGATAAGGTCTGAAATGCCTAGAGCATAGACCAGAGAGGTATCCTTGACCAAACTCATAACTTCGTTAAAGACACTGGGAAGAACAATCTTGGTCACTTGGGGCAAGATGATATAACGTACCGTGGCAAAAGGACTGAACTTCAAGACCTTGGCAGCCTCATATTGACCTTTAGGAATGGTATCAATCCCACCACGGAAGATTTCAGCAAAGTAAGCCGCATAATTCAACACAAAGGCAATGATAGCCGCAGGAAGACGGTCCAAACGAATCCCAATACTTGGCAGCACATAATAGATAAAGATTAATTGCAAGAGCAAGGGTGTTCCCCGCATAATCCAAATATAAATATTAATCAGATGATGGAGGGGCTTCCAATGGACTTGCAAGGCAAAGGCAATCAAAACGCCCAAGGGAATAGAAAAAATCAAGACCAGTGCAAAAACCTGCAAAGTCATGCTTGCACCGCTCAATAAACTCGGTAATATCTCAAACAAATAAGACATACTGCACCTCCTAAAAATAATTGTTCCTATTATAGCATAAATAAACAAAATAACCAAGAATTTTTGTAAAAAAATTCTCTTTTAAAAAGAAAAACTATACCTATCAAAAATGATTAGATACAGTTTTTAAAATATATCCTTACAATCTCTCAAATAGTTCTTGCATTTGCACATCATCTGGAACCAGTTTTAAGTAAGCTTGGGCATTGACTTTGGCTTCCTCAAAGTAGCCCAATTCACGCAAGAGATAGATATAGTGTTCCAGAAACTCTGGATTGTCCTTCAAATCTCCTACTAATTCTTGGTAATGCTCGTAGGCAGTATCCAAATCGTCCATTTCTTGATAAGAACGAGCAATCATCCACTTGGTCAAAAGATTCTCTGGCTCATCATTTTGCAAGTCTAGAATGTCCTCATAACGTTCCTGTTCTAGATAAATAGTAGCTAGACGGAGTAAGATTTCTTCTGTATCCTCAGCGTCTTCTTTAGCAGTAAGGAGATAATTTTCTGCACCACTAGCATCATGCAATTCATAAGAAAATTGTGAAGCTGCTAACAAGAGTCTTGTTTCAAAAGGATTTTTCTCCAAGCCTTGCTTAGCGATACGCAGGGCTTCTTGAACTTGATGTTCCTTATGCAAGGCCTGACTATAACCATATTCATAGCCTTCAAAATCAGGTGAAATGGTATCAAGCTGCTTAAAGTAGAGGACAGCTTTTTGGTATTCTTCTCGATCAAAGTAAAGACTAGCCAACTCAAAAACTGTTAGGTCATCGTATTCTAACTCCAGGGCTTTTTCTAAAAACTCTGTAGCTGTTTCAAATTTCCCCAACTGTGCATAGGCAAAGCCAATTCGTTGATAGGTAGAAATGCCTGTTTGCTCATAAATAGTACGATTATCTAACTGGGCATAGCCTTGAATGGCCTCTTGATAATTTTCCAACTCACTATCCAACTCTGCTACTCCCAATATCAAGAGAGGATCCTCTGAATAACTCAAAGCCTCCAGCAATTTCTCACGCGCCACATCTGTCAAACCTTCCAACTGGTAAAGGTCTGCCTTCAGAGCCAAAGCCGAAACATACCAGTCACTGTCAGCTTGGATTTCCTCAAGATAAGCAAAGGCTTCTTCGATTTGACCATCCTCGCTAGCAATAGCCGCTAGATTAAGATGAACCTCTGGAAAATCCTCTACGATTTTCAGGTAAATTTCCTTGGCCTGAGGATAAAAACCAATCCCTTCAAGATAAGTTGCCAACTCATACAGAAGGTCACTTGGATCATTTTCTAAAGCTTTAACGAAATAGTGCTCAGCCTTGGTTAAATCTTGCTCCTCCAAGGCATGTAACATCTGTTGACTATTGTTCACTCTTGATTTCCTCTCCCTCTAGTTCATATAGGCCACTGACTACCTTATACCATTCAAAAATCGCTGAAATGACAACTTTAGCAGAGGCATAAACTGGAATACCGAGTAAGACTCCCCAAATACCAAACATGGATCCTGAAGTTAACAAAACAAAGAGAACATTAATGGGATGGATGTTTAATTGACTTCCCAAAATCAATGGAGAGACAAAACGGCCTTCAATAGTTTGTTCTACGATAAAGACAATCACAACTTTCAAAAGCATGACTGGCCCAGCAATCAAGCCCAATACTAGGGCAGGAAGCATGGCTAAGAAGCTACCCAAATAAGGAACCAGATTTAAAATACCAGCAGTAACTCCCAACGTAACTGCATAGCGTAGACCAATAATCTTGAAGAAAATCATAAACATTACCGCTACAATAATAGCCACTGTTACTTGCCCTCTAACATAATTGGACAACTGCTGGTTCACATCTGATAAAACTTGTCCAACAGGTTCTTTCAATTTCGTTGGCATGAATTGGGTCAAATAGTGACGTAGGCCTTTTCCATCACGTAAGAGATAAAAGAGCATGAACGGAACGATAATCAAGGCAACAATCACTTGAGAAGCCCCGCTAATAAAGGCGCTCACCCAGTTGACTGCTTGAGATGAAACCTTACTTGCCCAAACTGTAGCCTGACTTGAGAAGTTTGTCAAAACTTGTTCTAACTGAGGTCTGAAATCATCTGGTAAACGCTTGGTGACCAAATCATCAATAACTCGATCAGCATCTTCAAGGTAGACTGGAACATTCCTTGCAAAACTTAAAACCTGACGTTGCAGATTTGGAATAGCTACTGCCAAGCCCCAAATGATAAAGAGAGCGATAATCACAAAGACAATACTGATGGCTATGACCCGATTAATCCTATGCTTCTCTATCCAATCAACAATAGGATTCAACAAATAATATAGCAGGCCAGATAGAATGACTGGTAACATCACAACTTCCAAAAAGTCTAAAACAGGTGAAAATAGAAAACTAATCTTACTTAAAATAAAAAGATTCAGTCCCAATAATAAGGTTACCAAAAATACCGTAATTGCCTTGTTGTCCAAAAACCACTTGAAAAACCAAGATAGGCTAAAATGTTTCTCTTTTTGCTCCATAAATACTTCCTTTCTATTGTTCTCTCATTATACCATTTTTAAATCAAAATAACTCTTTTTTAAAGTGCTTACATGGAGACAGCAACATAAAAAATCTCCTCAAAAGAGGAGATTCGATTAGTCTTGAATATGACGGTCTAAGTTCTTCTGATAATCAGCATTGGATTTGGCTTTTTCATCAGCAAATTTCTTGCGGAACTCATCCATTTCTTTAGTAGTGACAATCTTATCTTGGATTTTCAGATACTTGTAGCTATTTTCACTAGTCTTGTCACCTACCCAGCCACCGGCACCACTGCCAGGAACCATTTTCGTCACTAGCATTTGAGCACCATCAGAGTATACTGGAATAACAAGTGCACTATCTGACAACCAAGCTTGAGCCTTAGAATATTTGGAATAACGTTTTTGAAGGTCTGTTTTCTCACTATTTGCATCATCAATCAGTTCTTTGTATTTATCCAATCCAACTGTTTTAATAACTGGATTGTCTGTTCCTGGTGCCACACCAAGAGCACTTAGGAGACTTGGACCTGAAGTTGGATCAAATACATCTAGATAAGTCGATGGATCTGCAAAGTCTGGAGTCCAACCACTGACTGCATTAATATCCCAGTCAGTATTTGCATTGGAAGTAGCTAGAGTAGTCATACTTCCCAATTCGTCATCAGAAACTTGTTGAATATCAACAACTACATTGTCAGAGCCTAAGGCTTCCTCAATGGATTGTTTATAAGACTGAACCTGACGAATAAAATCTGGATTTGATGAAGAAATTGGCAAATCTAAATGAATTGGGAACTGTACTCCATCAGCTTGAAGGGTTTTCTTAGCAGCTTCAAATTTAGCCTTAGCCTTGTCTACATTATGAAGTGAATCTTGGGCATCATCAAGACTGACATCTTTCCAGACATTATCCAATTTATCCAATTCTGTCTTAGTAACTTGACCAAATGTTTGATCTCCTACTTGAACAAATGTTGGAGGAGTGAAACTTGTCCGTAACTTACGAGGTCCTACTTCATCACCAAATACTTGAGAGATCCCTGCTTTGCGATCTACCGCAAAAGCCAAGGCTTGACGGAAATCTTTGTTTAACAAGGCTTTCTTAGTAGAAGTTTTTTCTGCATCACTTGTTTTAGCAGTGTGATTGTAATTTACACGGTCGATATTGGTTGAGATATAAAAAACTCCTCCACGCTGTTGACCATACACAATATTATCCTTGTATTTTTCTTTTAGACGTTCATAGTTAGCAGAGTTTTTAAAGAGTGGTGCAGCTGGATAGTGTCCCTCATCAAAACCGCGTCCTAGAGAGTCTGCATCTTGACCATCAAAGAAGGATAACTTGATATCATCAATAAAGACATTTTGTTTATCCCAGTAGTTTTGATTTTTGGTCATTTCGATAGAAGACTTAGATGTAAGACCTTTGAGGAGATAAGGCCCATTATATAGAATGCTCGTTACATCCGTTGGTTTACCAAAGTCATCTCCTTTAGAAGCTAAAAAGTCTTCATTAACTGGTGCAAGGACTCCCATTGTTGTTTTTGAATTCCAGAAAGATTCTGGATGGTTCAAAGTATAGACTACAGTATAATCGTCAGTTGCTTTTACCCCAACACTAGAAAAATCTGTTGTTTTCCCATTTACATAGTCATCCAATCCTTTGATAGAATCCTGTACGAGATAAAGAGCCTGTGATTTCTTATCTGCTGCGTGTTTCAGACCAGTCACAAAGTCTTGAGCCTTGACTTCACCATACTCTTCCCCCTCATTGGTATACCATTTGATACCCTGACGGATTTTATAAGTATAGGTCAAACCATCTTTGGAAACAGTCCAATCTTCTGCAACTGATGGAACAAGATTCCCATATTGGTCATTTTCAAGCAAACCGTCAATAACGTTACCTGTGACCTGTTTAGTGCTGACATTTCCAGAAACTGTATAATCCAGAGTAGAAGGATCTGATGAAAATACATAGGCATAAGTAACTGGTTTATTTGCTTCTTTATTAGCATTACCAGATGAACACGCTGCTAGGACAGCTGCCGAGAGTACAGCAACTCCTGCTGCTAAGAAAACACGTTTTTTCATAAACAAACTCCTTTACAATTTGTATAGGATTATTATAGCACTTTTCAAAAGGAAATCAATACAAAAACAAGTTAAATTTAATATTTTATTATGTTTAATCATGTGTTATAGAATTCCTCCAACTACAATTTTTTGTGATATAATAGTCATATCTTTATTTTAGAGGTAAAGTTATGAAAGAAACTGTTTATTTTGGAACTTATACACGTCGGACTTCCCAAGGGATTTACAAGGCAGACTTTGATACAGAAACTGGTCAGCTTTCAAATCTAGAACTTTTTGCTACTGAGCCAAGTCCAACCTACCTTGCCTTTGACCAGCATCAACATTTATACACTGTTGGTAGTCAAGACGATAAGGGTGGAATTGCAGCCTATCAAACTAATGGTACCTTATTAAATCATGTCGTTGAAGAAGGAGCTCCCCACTGTTATGTTGCCGTTGATGAAAAGCGTGATTTGGTGTACGCAGCAAACTATCACAAGGGACAGGTCCTTGTTTATAAACGTCAGGAAGATGGTTGTCTTCTACTTAGTGATGTGGATCAACACAGCGGCCAAGGTCCACATGAAAATCAAGCTTCTCCACATGTTCACTATACAGATTTAACACCTGACCACTATCTAGTGACCTGCGACTTGGGTACTGACCAAGTAATTACTTATGATCTTGATTCAGAAGGAAAATTATCTAAGCTCTATACCTATCATAGCCAGCCAGGAGCAGGCTCACGCCATATTATTTTCCATAACCATTATAAAATCGCTTATCTCATTTGTGAACTCAATAGCACTATCGAAGTTCTAATCTACGATGGTGTTGGCGAATTTGAACGCATGCAAGTCATTTCAACTCTACCAGACGGTTATGAAGGCTTTAATGGTACTGCTGCTATTCGTCTCTCTAAAGATGGTAAATACCTCTACGCCTCTAACCGGGGTCATGATTCTATCGCAGTATATACAATTCTTGCGGACGGTAGCTTAGAGTTATTAGAAATCGTTCCAACACATGGTCAGACTCCACGTGATTTTGATTTGACACCAGACCAAGAATTTGTCATTGCTGTCCATCAAGACTCTGACAATGCAACCGTCTTTAAACGCAACTCTGAAACTGGACGTCTAGCAGAACTTTCTAATGACTTCCATGTCCCAGAAGCAGTCTGCATCAGTTTTGCCCCTTAAGAAAACATAAAAAATGAACTTGGTAACTCAAGTTCATTTTTTTCTTATAGTCTATTTCCGACATTAATACGGTTAATGGCACGTTGCAGTGCAATCTTCGCACGACGTTCTTGGTCAATCAAGTGTTTGTCTTGTGCTTCTTCAATTTCACGCTCTGCTCGAAGTTTGGCACGTTCTGCACGACTAACGTCGATATCACGAGCACGTTCTGCAGAGTCAGCAACAATTGTGACAACGCCATTGGCAACTTCGATAACGCCTCCGTTCACTGCAATCCAGTTCACGTGATTTTCATCATCTACACGTTTAACCTTAACCTCATCAACTGCTAAAACTGCAATCATATTTTCATGTCGTGGCAAGATTCCCATCTCACCATCCAGAGTTCGAACTGATACAAAGCTGGCATGGTGATCATAGACGAGACCATCTGGTGTCACGATCTGGACAGTTAACTGAGCCATAGATCACCTCTTAAAATCCCATTTTTTCAGCTTTTGCAATCACATCTTCGATAGAACCTACACCACGGAAGGCATCTTCTGGCAAGTGGTCGTGTTTACCATCAAGGATTTCCTTAAAGCCACGAACAGTTTCAGCAACTGGAACATAAGAACCTGGTTGACCAGTAAATTGTTCAGCAACGTTGAAGTTTTGTGACAAGAAGAACTGGATACGACGAGCACGAGCAACCAAGGTCTTTTCTTCATCAGAAAGCTCATCCATACCAAGGATAGCAATAATATCTTGCAATTCATGGTAACGTTGAAGAACACGTTTTACTTCAGCAGCAACTGCATAGTGCTCTTCTCCAACAATTTCAGGTGCCAAGGCACGTGAGCTTGAAGCAAGTGGGTCAACGGCTGGGTAGATACCCAATTGTACCAACTTACGTTCCAAGTTAGTTGTTGAGTCCAAGTGAGCGAAGGCTGTTGCTGGCGCTGGGTCAGTATAGTCATCCGCTGGCACATAGATAGCCTGGATAGAGGTTACAGAACCCTTTTTAGTTGATGTAATACGCTCTTGCAATTGACCCATTTCCGTAGCAAGTGTTGGTTGGTAACCAACGGCTGATGGCATACGACCCAAAAGGGCAGATACTTCTGAACCAGCCTGAGTGAAACGGAAGATATTATCGATAAAGAGAAGCACGTCTTGGCCTTCTACATCACGGAAGTATTCAGCAATTGTCAAACCAGTAAGGGCAACACGCATACGTGCTCCTGGTGGCTCATTCATCTGACCAAATACCATGGCTGTTTTCTCGATAACGCCTGATTCTTTCATTTCCCAGTAAAGGTCATTACCCTCACGAGTACGTTCCCCAACACCGGTAAATACTGAAATACCACCGTGTTCTTGGGCAATGTTGTGAATCAATTCTTGAATCAAGACAGTTTTACCAACTCCGGCACCACCGAAAAGTCCAACCTTACCACCTTTAAGGTAAGGGGCAAGAAGGTCGATAACCTTAATCCCTGTTTCAAGGATTTCAGAAGAGGTAGACAACTCATCAAAAGTTGGAGCTTTTTTATGAATTGGCTGACGCTCTGCATCTTCTGTAAAAGGAGCTTCCAAGTCAATGGTATCTCCCAAAACATTGAAGACACGTCCCAAAGTTTCTTTACCTACTGGTACAGAGATTGGACGACCTGTGTCCAATACTTCCATTCCACGAGTCAAACCATCTGTTGATTCCATGGCGATAGTACGGACCATACCATCTCCCAACTCCAAGGCTACTTCAAGGACGATTTTTGTTTTTCTTTCGTCATTTTTGTAGACGACAAGTGCATTGTTAATCTCAGGAAGTTTTTCCCCTGCTGCAAACAAGACGTCTACAACGGGACCGATAACCTGAGCAATTTTACCTGAACTCATCTCCTTCTCCTATTCTATATAAGATACTGTCGGTCCCTAGCTTAACTAGGTCCTAAGTTCATTTTCATACGAGCTGGACTAGTGCCTATTCTAAGGCACTAGCTCCTGCTACGATTTCTGTAATTTCTTGTGTAATCGCCGCCTGTCTGGCACGGTTATACTGAATTGTCAAATCATTAATGACTTTCTTAGCATTATCTGTCGCTGTTTGCATGGCTGTCATACCCGCAGCATTTTCGGCTGTCTTAGCGTCGATAATAGCACCATAAATCATACTTTCTGCAAACTGAGGCAACAACTGCTCCAAAATTTCTTCTCGGCTAGTTTCCAATTCAAAGGTCAAGCTGTAACTGTCATCTGCTTCATTTGGATCCAAGTCAACAATTGGAAGCATTTGTTCCACACGCATTTGACTGGTTAGCGTATTGACATGGTGGTTATAGCAGACATAGAGTTCATCAAAAAGTTCATTTTGGTACATTTCAACAGTTTTTGAAATAATCTTACGGACTTCATCAAAGCTAGGTTGGTCTGCCAAGCCACGTAGTTCATAAAGTGGTTGAATACCACGAGCCTTAAAGAAATCAGCTCCCATTCCACCAATACAGATCATTTCAAAACCTTTACCATCTGGATGGTACTCTTCTTTCAGCTCCATAACGGCTTTCAGAATAGAGGAATTATAACCTCCAACCAAACCTCGGTCTGATGTAATGACGATATAGCCTGTCTTCTTAACTGGACGGCTAATCAACATCGGATTGGTTGAACTACCAGCTCCATTCCCATGAAGAATATCCGTCAAAAGTTTACGAACTTTCTGAGCATAAACTTGGAAGTTGCGAGCAGCTTCTTCAGAACGACCCAGCTTAGCAGCTGATACCATCTGCATGGCATTAGTGATTTGACTCGTATTTTTTGTTGAGGCGATTTTTGTTTTAATATCATTTAGAGATACTGCCATCTGACACCTCTATTCTTACTGGAAGCTGGTTTGATTGAGAAACTCTGTAATCGCAGCATCCAAGACTGCTTCTTCTGGCAAGTCTTTTGTATCACGAATGGTTTCCAAAATCTCTGGATGTTGAGCATCAAAGAAGGCATGGAACTCTTCCTCGAAACGAACAATATCATCTACAGGAACAGTATCCAAGAAACCATGTGTCAAAGCATAGAGAATGGTTACTTGTTTCTCAACAGGTAATGGTTTGTGAACAGGTTGTTTCAAGACTTCAACTGTACGACGTCCACGGTTCAACTTAGCCTGTGTTGCTGCGTCCAAATCAGAACCAAACTTAGTGAAGGCTTCCAACTCACGGTATGAAGCAAGGTCGATACGAAGTGTACCAGCAACCTTTTTCATGGCTTTGATTTGTGCAGAACCACCTACACGAGATACAGATGAGCCCGCGTCAATGGCTGGACGAATACCCGCATTGAAGAGACCATCACCAAGGAAGATTTGTCCATCAGTGATTGAAATCACGTTGGTTGCGATATAGGCAGAGATATCTCCTGCTTGTGTCTCGATAAACGGTAGGGCTGTAATAGATCCACCACCAAGTTCATCAGAAACTTTAGCTGAGCGCTCAAGCAAACGGCTGTGAAGGTAGAAAACATCCCCTGGGAATGCTTCACGACCTGGAGGACGACGAAGTAAGAGAGACAGTTCACGATAAGCTACCGCTTGTTTTGACAAATCATCATAAACGATCAAAACATGCTTCCCTTGGTACATAAATTCTTCTGCCATGGCAACCCCAGCATAAGGAGCTAGGAAAAGCAATGGAGATGGTTGTGAAGCAGAGGCTGTCACAACGATTGTGTAGTCCAAGGCACCGTACTGACGTAGTGTTTCTACTTGCGTACGAACTGTTGATTCTTTTTGTCCAATCGCAACATAGATACAGATCATATCTTGACCTTTTTGGTTCAAGATTGTATCAATCGCAATGGTTGTTTTCCCTGTCTGGCGGTCACCGATAATCAACTCACGTTGACCACGACCAATCGGTACAAGGGCGTCAATAGCTTTCAAACCAGTTTGCAATGGTTCTGATACAGACTTACGTTGCATAACACCAGGAGCTGGCGCTTCTACTGGACGAGTTTTGTCAGTGTGGATTTCTCCAAGACCGTCAACTGGACGACCAAGTGGGTCCACAACACGACCAATCAGACTTTCACCTACTGGGACTTCCATGATTTTCCCTGTACGGCGGATTGTATCGCCTTCACGGATATCTGTAAAGTCACCTAGGATGATAATACCAACATCTGTTGACTCCAAGTTTTGAGCCATACCATAAGAGCCGTTTTCAAAAATCAACAACTCTCCACTCATGGCATTTTCAAGTCCGTGAGCACGCGCGATACCATCCCCGATATAGGTTACAACACCTGTTTCAGTCACATCAAAATTGGGTTTGAAATTTTCAATTTGTTGCTTAATTAAAGCGCTGATTTCTTGTGCGTTAATTGCCAAAAGAACACCACTTTCTATTTCAAATTTTCTTTAACAACTTTAAGTTGTTGTTTAATACTCACATCAATTGTCTTGTGATTGGCAAAAATGACAAAACCACCAATAAGACTTTCATCGATTTGTTCTTTTACACTCCTTACTTTAAGAGACATTTTTTTCTCAATCAAAGGGAGCAAGCGACTCTTCTGTTCATCAGTTAAAGGATGAGCTGACGTAATCGTCACTTCAAATCGATTTGTTTCTTTTTCAAGTCGGTTCAAGCAATCTACAAGAATATCATAAAAAAGATTTGCTCTGTGATTGTAGATAAGAACCTGGATAAAGTTTTGCAATAAAGGTGACACAGAGTCTTGGAAGAAAGCAATTGTTTTTTCCTTATCAGACTCGTCTACTGCCACTTTTTTTAAAAAAGAAGGTAAACCTGTTTCTTCAGCAACTTGCTTGATTTGAGCTAAGTCTGAAAAGATACGGTCTTCTTCTCCTTTTTCTAAAACCAATTGGACAAAAGGCATGCTGTATTTTTCAATTACCTTTACTGTTTTCTTGTCCATTAAGCTTCTCCTAACTGATCGATATACTGATCAATGAGTTCTTTATGGGCATGACCGTCAAGGTTTTGTGAGATGATTTTACCAGCCAGGCTGATTGTCAAATCTGCTACCTCACCCTTAACGCTTTGTAAAGCTTCAGCTTTATTTTGAGCAATTTCTTGGTTCGCTTTTTCTTTCAAGCGTCCTGCTTCTAGCTTAGCATCTGCTAAAATACTAGCTTTGCTTTTCTCAGCTGTTTCTTTCGCATTCTCAATGATTGTCTTAGCTTCTTTACGGCTACCAGCCAATTCATCTTCGCGTTTTTGAGCCAATACTTCTGCTTTTTGACGTGCTTGTTCAGCTCCGTCAATATCTGCTGCAATTTTTTCTGCTCTTTGTTCGAAAATACTAGTCAAATTTGACCAAGCATATTTCTTAACCAAGACTAGCAAGAGAATAAAGGAACCAGCGATTAGTATAAAATCACCAAGTAATTCACCTACTGTTACATTCATAAACTACTCCTTTCTATTCTTCATCATTAATTTTATTTCCTAGGTACATTGAAGATAACAATGTAAATACATATGCTTGTACACAAGAAATAAAAACAGAAAATGCAGTCCAGATTAGATTTGTTCCAAAAGCAATAGGATACCAATAGAAGGCCTGATGAGAAAGTAGGACTAACATACTTGCCATCACTTCCCCTGCAAAGATATTACCAAATACCCGCAATGCAAGTGAAAGGAGATTGGTAACTTCTTCCAAGAGATTCATTGGTGTCATAAAACCTGGTGTTACAAATGCTTTTAAATACTTTTTGATTCCACGACGACGAATTCCTTCTACGTGTGTCATTAAGATAATTGTAAAAGACAAGACCAAGTCAAATGACAAATTTGCTGTTGGTGAGGTCCAAAGATTTACACCATCTGTAGTCTGAATTCTAGCCATTAAGCCAATATTATTTGCAATGGCCATAAATAGGAATAAACAGAAATAAAAGAGAGAATAATCCTTTATCATTGGACCAAGGTTTGATTTTGTAAATCCAACAACAAAATCAAATAAATACTCTAATACATTTTGTTTTCCTGTGGGTCTCAAAGTCATATTTCGAGTTGCCCAATAAATAAAGCCAAAAATAAGTGCTACAGTCAACAAAGTCAAAACTACTATGGTTAAATTAAAGGTAACAGGACCAATATTGATGGTTGGATTAATACTTTCTTCCATCTAAAATCCTCCCTTTTTCAATTTATACTTCTTTTATTTGATGATAAATGAAAAGACAAGAGTAACGAAGAAAGTACCTTCAATAAAGGCAACCCCTAGGATCATCAAACTACGTAGTTCTGAGATGATATCTGGTTGGCGAGCAACTGATTTCAACAAACCGTTCATCAACATACCTTCACCAAGAGATACACCCATACAGGCAAGACATAGACCGAAAAATGTTAAATTCATGACGAATTCTCCTTTTAATTAAAATTTACTTACTTAGTTTAGTCCTAAAAATTGGATTTGTCAACTTTTTACCAACATTGAAAGCGCTTAACGGAAATTATTTACAATTTTACTATTTTTGAGTCTATTATATAGAAAACTTTGGAAAAAAATTGTAATAAATCCGTCCATTATCTAGACCTTTCTGAAAAATAATGAAAAAATCCGAGATGAAATCTCGGATGGAAATTAATATATTTTCTTTAACCTAAGGTTCTTTAGTAAGTAGGATTAAAGGGAAAGCAACTAGAAAGCTTTCGTCTCCTACATGTTTATTAAGCACGCACTGTGACGCTAGTTCCATCTTCCTTATAAAGATTGATGAGACCTTCTTTAAGAGCTCGAACCATGTCTCCAGCTTGAACAGGTTGTGGGACTTTGATTGTCAAGAGTTCCATTGGATTTGGAGCGCGGTCTATTTTATTGCCTTTGGCATCATGTAAATTTTCGATATACGTTTCAAAATGACGGAAACCTGGGCCATAAAACTCAACTTGGTCTCCTTCGTTAATAACGTTCCGTTGACGAATAGTTGCTGTTTGTGTCGCATCATCATAAGAAACCACTTCAGCAACAAACTTATACTCAGGAATTTTACGACGAGCACCAAACAACTGCTCATTTTCCGATGGTGTACCGTAGTAGAAACCTGTTGCTAATTCACGTTGGGCAACCTTCCACATCTCATCAATCAAGTCTTGCTTGATAGCTTCAAACTTCTCTGGACTCTCTAGATAAGCATCAACAGCCGCCTTGTAGCAGTTGGTTACAGTTGAAACATAGTGAATAGACTTCATACGTCCTTCGATTTTTAGACTGTCCACACCGTTTTCAATCATATCTGGGATATGGTCAATCATAGACATATCAACGGCAGACATCGAAAATTCTTCTGGAATTTCACCTTTAAGGCTCTTACGTTCTTGACCAAATGGCATGTCGTAAAGATCGTATTTCCAGCGACAAGACTGTGAACAACCACCACGGTTGGCATCACGCATACTCATATGGTTTGAAAGAGTACAACGACCAGAGTAAGAAATACACATGGCTCCGTGGACAAAGGCTTCAATCTCAACATCTGTACGTTTGCGAATTTCAGCTAATTCTTCCATCGAAACCTCACGCGCCAAAACGACACGAGTTAAGCCCAGTTCTTTCCAGAACTCAAGGGTTTCATAGTTAGTGGCACTTGCTTGGGTAGAGAGGTGGATTTCAAGACCTGGTGCTTCAGTCGCTGCAATCATAATCAAGGCTGGGTCAGATACGATAACTGCTGCAATCCCGATATCACGCAGTTTACGGAACCACTCACCAGCACCAGCTTCATTTCCTTCGTGCATAACCATGTTGGCAGCCACATAAACCTTAGCACCATACTTGGCCGCAAACTGGACACCTTCTTCCATCTGTTCAAAGGTAAAGTTTCCTGCACGGCTACGAAGACCATAGGCCTGACCACCGATAAAGACAGCATCTGCACCATACTGAACAGCTACTTTTAGCTTCTCTAAAGTCCCTGCAGGTGATAAAACCTCAGGACGTTTTAATGTTTTTGTCATGTTTTCTCCTATTTGCAATATAAAAGTTTGACGTTTTTCCTTCTCATTTTATAGTAAATAAGCGATAAAATCAAGCCTAGACAGATTGTTTTGACAATTCTAATCTTTTAGATTATTAAAGCAAAAAGATTGTCAAAGAGAAAAAGCCCACAGATGTGAGCCCTTTTCTAATATAGGTTAGAAAAAACTATTTCTCCACTTCTTTTTTCTTGTGTGCAAGAAATCCAAATCCACTCAAAACTCCTAGAAGTCCTAAGACTACAAGATTAGCATGATCTTCTGTACCTGTATTAGGCAATTCCTCTCTCTTACTTGCTACAGAAGTCGGAATTTGTGAAGTTTCTTTTGTCGATTGTTCAGTTGGTGTCTTTGATTTTGGTACTTCTATCTTTGGTGCTTCTACTTTTGGTGCCTCAACTTTTGGTGCTTCTACTTTTGGTGCCTCAACTTTTGGTGCCTCAACCTTTGGTGCCTCAACCTTTGGTGCCTCAACCTTTGGTGTTTCAACTTTTGGCGTTTCAACCTTTGGTGTTTCAACTTTTGGTGTTTCAACCTTTGGTGTTTCAACTTTTGGTGTTTCAACCTTTGGTGTTTCAACCTTTGGTGTTTCAACTTTTGGCGTTTCAACCTTTGGTGCCTCAACCTTTGGTTTCGTACCTACTGTGATAACTTCTTCTACTGCTTCTTCAGTAATCATGGTTGGTTCGTTCGATGTTACTGCACCTGTATTAGGATTCAAGGTATAAGTTGTCGTAGTAGTTGTTTTACCAGATTTACCAGGTCTTGTTACTTCACGATAATCTTTATCTTTTGTATTATCTTCTACATAACGTGTTGTATATGGAGTAGTTGTTTCTACAACTGTTGGTTTCGTACCTACTTTAACCACTTTTGGTACCATAGGAGTTTCTTTTTCAGTCGGCTTACCGTCAGTTACAGTACCATCAAGTTCATTCACAATTTTAGGTGTTGTAGTTACAATTTTACCTTCGCTACCGTTCGATTCAACAATTTCCTTACCATAGTCGATTGTTTTGTCTTCTACATAAGTTGTCGTAATTGGAATTTTTGTTTCTGTTTCTACAGGTGGTAAGTTGTTCTCATACTTCTGTTTATACACATAGGTAATGACAGTTTCACCTTTCACAATCTCTGTAATATCTTGTTTGTCTTGTTCTTTAAAGGTATAACGCTTGTTCTCAAAGTCTAAATCGGTCGGATGAGTTAAAGATACCTCAGAACCTACTTCTTTAAGTTCAGATTTAACACTAGGTGCAATTTCAACACCTTGTTCGTTTACAAACTTCTGAGTCACTAAACCTTTGTTTTGAACTTCTGTATAAGTAACAGTATGGAAAGTGCGAGACACACCGTTGATTGCTTTTTCTGTATCTGTCAATTCAACTCTTTGGAGATTTGATGCATAAACAATGCGAGGTGTAAACTGATTACGTTTATTAGGAACTACTTTACTAGCAATGTACTCTTTTTGAGAAATTGTATTTTCTCCAAGTAAAGATGTTTCTTGTCTATAAGTGTAATCAGCACCAACTGAACGTAATTCAAACTCGGATAATTTAGATTTTGGAATATCAGAAGACGTTATAACCCCTTTCCCCTTAAAACCTTGGACATCTAAGAATTTCGCATATAAATCTTTAATTGGAATAATATTTCCTTGCTTATCCTTATAAGTATAAGTTCGAGTGTAACCAATGAAATCAGTATGATTTTCAGCACGTCGAGTTAAGTTTTTAATAATTACATGAGTCTCAACAGGTTTACTGCTAAATGTAGCGTAAAGTTTGGTTTTTTCAGGTAGTGTATACTCAAATTTAGCAGTTGTCTCAATACTACCGATACCGTAAATACTAGATAAAACACTATCTGAACGAGGTGTGATGGTGTAACTATACACAGTGTTTGGAGTTAGTTCCACTATACGAGCAGGATACCCGATATTCACACGATTTGTTGCATATTTATCTGTAATTCCAATTCGAGCAGGTACCTTAATAAATGTTTCTGTAACTTCCTCAGTAGTTGGTTTCGATACTGCATTATACAAACCTTGAGAATCAGTTAACTCCAATTCATTCGCTTTCAAGTAATGAAGTTCCCCATTACTTGATGTAATTGGACTAACTGAAGCTTCTTTCGAGACATCTTCATCAATATCTCGACTATTTACCTGAGAAACTAATCTAGCTTTTACTTTGATATAATTAGCATTAATAAAAGTATTTTTAAACTCTTCAATCTTAGCTCGATCAGCATCAGCTTGTACTTTCTCTGCTTTTGCAGACTCTAAATCACGAATTTGAGCATCTACTTTCTCTTCGGCAGTTGTGCGTATATGTGTAACCTCAGAAGAACTATTTGCAACACCTACATTTTCAGTGGGTGTTTCTGTAACCTTAACCCCTAAAGCTTTTACTTCTTCAACTTTAGCTTTTAACTCGGTTTCTTTTACCGTATGTGTTGTACTCGTTTCATACTCACTTTGAACCACAGTTTCGCTAGGTGGAGTCTGTGCTGCATTAGGAGGTGTACTTGAATTTGGTTGTTAGTCAGCGCTTACAATCCCATTTAAAAATAAACTCCCTAAAGCAGTCGTTAGGATAATACCACTTAACAAACCTAACTTAGTTTTACGGAGATAGCCATGACCTTTTTCTTGTTTTACTGCTTTATGCAATAGAAACACCAACTTTCATTTATTTTTATTGTTAACATTATTACATAATTAACTAAAAAAGTAAAGGTATCAACTCAAAAATTAAATATAATAAATTTATAAAAACTTCCTAACTACTATACTAGAATTTTCTACAATTCAAAAACCAGTATCGGAACGGATTAATACTGATACGAAACAAAATGACTCTTTATACATCTATAGTAGGATTCAAGACATATTATTTATTTCTTAATCGATATATAAAAGAAATCCTGATTAAACTGTCTTTAAAACTTAAGAAATCAAGGATATGATAACAGGTATGGATATCAGTATATCTATTTTTACCATCTCAAGAGTAGATTCAGAAAATATAACTGTTCTCTTATGATGAGACTTTGGAGGCAACTATTCTGTCTTGTTTTATAAAAGAATAGCTTAACTTTTTACTTAAAATATTCAGCTAAAAAAAGAGAGAACGATTTTGTTCTCTCGAAATCCTTATTTTTCATTTACTATAAGAGTAAAGTATTTATAGTTTTATTCCCACTCAACTGTTGCAGGTGGTTTACTTGTGATATCGTAGACGATACGGTTAACGTGATCCACTTCATTTACGATGCGTACTGAGATTTTTTGAAGAACTTCCCAAGGAATTTTGGCAAAGTCAGCAGTCATACCATCGATAGAGGTAATAGCACGGATTGCAATCGTATAGTCGTAAGTACGACCGTCACCCATAACACCAACTGAACGAACGCCTGTGTTAACAGTGAAATATTGCCAGATATCGCGGTCAAGACCAGCTTTGGCAATTTCCTCACGAAGAATAGCGTCTGACTCACGAACTGTTTCTAGTTTTTCTTCAGTGATTTCTCCCATGACACGGATAGCAAGACCTGGTCCTGGGAATGGTTGGCGCCATACGATATGGTCTGGCATGCCAAGCTCTGTACCAAGGGCACGAACTTCGTCTTTATAGAGAGTGTTGAGTGGTTCGATCAGTTCAAACTGCATGTCTTCTGGAAGACCACCCACGTTGTGGTGTGACTTGATAGTTTGAGCTGTATCTGTACCAGACTCGATAACATCTGTATATAAGGTACCTTGAGCAAGGAATTTCACATCTTTGAGCTTGCTTGCTTCGTCATCGAATACATAGACAAACTCATTACCGATAATTTTACGTTTTTGTTCTGGGTCAGAAACGCCAGCAAGTTTATCAAGGAAACGTTTAGCAGCGTCTGCTTTGACGATATTCAAACCAAACTTACCACCAAGCATGTCCATAACTTGGTCCGCTTCTCCTTTACGAAGAAGACCGTGGTCTACGAAAATACAGATCAATTGATCGCCAATCGCTTTTTGGAGAAGAACCCCAACGACAGATGAGTCAACCCCACCTGAAAGGCCAAGAAGGACACGTTTATCACCAACAGTTTCACGAATTTTTTGAATCTGCATATCAATGAAGTTATCCATTGACCAATCGCCTTTAGCCTTACAAATGTTAAGAGCAAAGTTACGAAGGATATCATTTCCGTATACAGAATGACGAACTTCTGGGTGGAATTGGATACCGTAAATGTGTTTATCTGGGTTTTCGATGGCTGCGTATGGGCAATCAGCTGATGTACCTGTACGAACAAAGTCGGCAGGAATCTCAGTAACTGCATCACCATGGCTCATCAAAACAGTCTGCTCATCAGGTGTTGATTCAAAAAGAGCTGATGGTGTGTGAGTTAGGGTTGATTGACCATATTCACGATTTCCAGCGTCACCTGCAGGAACAACTTTTCCTCCAAGTTTATGGGTCAATAACTGCATACCGTAACAAATTCCCAAAATAGGAATTCCGAGTTCGAAGATTTCTGGGTCAATATCGAATGAACCATCTTCATATACAGAGTTTGGACCACCTGAAAGGATGATTCCTACAGGGTTGATTTCACGAACTTCAGCAGCTGAAATTTTATGACTCTTTAGCTCTGAAAAAACACCAATCTCACGGATACGGCGTGAAATCAGCTGGTTGTATTGACTACCATAGTCCAATACGATGATTTTTTCTACATCTTGCAAATCAGTTGAAATGTTGCTCATCTTTTTCCTTTCTCAAAAGAAATATCTTTTTTCAATATTCTATCACAAATAAGGGCGAATTACCAACTAAACAAGGCGAAGATTGACTTTTTCTAGTTTATTGGGGTACAATAGAGAAAAGATAGAAATGAAGTGAAAATATGCTACCAGCTTATATGAAAATCCATGATCAAATAAAAAAGGATATTGACGAGCACCGTTGGGCTATTGGGGAGAGACTTCCTAGTGAACGAGATTTAGCAGAGCAATTCGAGGTCAGTCGGATGACCCTCCGCCAAGCAATTTCCCTCTTGGTCGAAGAAGGCGTTCTTGAGCGCCGTGTAGGAAGTGGCACCTTTGTATCCAGTACACGTGTACAAGAAAAGATGCGAGGGACAACCAGTTTTACTGAAATTGTTAAGTCCCAAGGTAAAGTACCCTCTAGCCAACTCATTTCCTACAGAAAAACCATTCCCAATGAACAGGAAGTTGCCAAGCTAGGAATTTCTCCAACGGAGAATATTATCCGAATGGAACGGGTTCGCTATGCCGACCAAGTTCCTCTAGTTTATGAAGTTGCTTCTATTCCTGAAAAATTCATTAAGGACTTTAAAAAAGAAGAAATCACCAGTCATTTCTTTCAAACTCTGCAAAAACACGGCTACCGTATTGGTAAATCACAGCAGACTATTTATGCTCGTCTTGCTAAGGAAAAAATTGCCCACTATTTGGAAGTTGAAAAAGGACATGCTATTCTAGGTTTGACTCAGGTTTCCTACCTAGAAGATGGTACTGCATTTGAATACGTAAAAAGTCAGTATGTAGGCGAACGCTTTGAATTTTATCTTGAAAATAATTAGATTACCACGCAAAAACTCTCTGTCACGGACGACAAAGAGTCTTTTTATTTTTCTAAGACTAAATCTTTCAACGAAATCAGAGTTACAGCAAACAATATCATTGCCATACCAAGAAAATCAATAGGATAAAATTGTTCATTCATAATTAGGAAGGCAAAGAAAACTGCCGAAATTGGCTCAATAGAAGCCAACAAGCTTGACTTGACCGGTCCAATCAGACTGGCTCCTTTTAAGAAGGCTGTATAGGCAAAGACAGTACCGATAAGGATAATGCCCGCAAATGCAAGGAGAAAATCAAGACTAGTTGGGATAGCAGTCTGTAGAACCCCTGTAAAAGGAAGGGCGACTAAACCTGCTATGACCATTCCCACACCAATGAGCAAACTGCTCCCCCACTTCTTAATCAAGGCTATGGGCAAAATGATATACAGTGCGTAAGTCAGAGCAGAAAAGAGACCCCAGAACAGGCCTGCAGGTGTCATGGATAACTGGTCCAACTGCCCATGAGTTGCAATCAGGAAGGTCCCTCCAATGGCTAATATGATGGAAACTATCTCTCCCAGTGTCGGTGCCACCTTATCCTTGATACAGCTATAAATCAAAATCCCGACAGGACAAACATACTGAAGCACCGTCGCGGTTCCTGCATTGGTCTCCTGAATAGCAGTTAGATAGGCAAATTGATTGAGGAAGAGACCAATTAGAGCAAAAATGAGAAGAGACAGTAAACTCTTTCTATCATTTAAAAAGGCCAGCATTCTATCCTTTGCAGTAGCATAAGTCAAGACCATGAGAATCCCACCAGCGATTAAAAGACGCAAGTTGGTCAAAACCAGAGCCGAAATTCCGTGTGCCATCAGGTATTGGCCACTCGTTCCTGACAAGCCCCAAGCAATCCCAGCCACAACTGTTAATAGAGTCCCTTTTAAACTGTTTGACATGTCTCTCCTTACTCTTCTTTGCGAATCAAGTCCATCACTTGATTGCGGTCTCCAATCCATTGAGCCCTCTCATCCTTTTCATAGGTACGATTCGATAGGAAAATAGCCGCTTCTTGCTTCTGGCGATTCCACATGATAAAGGTACCTGTATAGCCCGTATGGTCTAGCCAATCTCCTTCCAAATTCCAGGCCAAAGAACGTTCCTTGTCATCCAAAGGAGAAAAATTTTGACTCAAATCTCTTGCAAAATCATCTGATAAATAGTGTTCTAAAAAGATTTGTAGATCCTTTACAGTCGAAAATAAACCAGCACTACCAGCATGTCTGCCCAGGAGACGAGCCTTGGGATCATGTACCACACCTGCCTCGACACCTCTAACTGTTGGAACAGCAAGCTCAACAGGCCCAAACTGGGTATCCGCCATTCCCCAAGGTTTCCAGACTTGCTCCTGTAAAATCACATCCAAGTCTTGATTAAAGATTCTTTCCAAGATAAAACCCAACAGCAAAAAATGGACATCCGAATAAAGAAAGGCTGGCTGATTGCGTCTGTTAAGATGAAACATCGCTTCCTTTAATTCAGGTGCTGTTAAAAGATCACGATTGGGAATAAAAGGATCAAGGTCTGTAGCGTGAGTCAAGAGCTGGCGAATAGTGATGTCTGGATAATCACTTTCAGGTAAAAAATCGGTTACCGGTCTGTCAATATCTAATTGACCTTTTTCCCACAAGAAAGTAAAAACGGTACCAACCCCAACAACCTTGCTGACACTAGCTAGATCATAAACCAGTCCCGGCTCAGTATCCAAGCCATGCTCTGGGGCACTCTGTCCTAAATAGAACTCCGTCCATTTATTACCCTTAAAATACGCAAAAGAGGCTCCGGGATAAATCCCTGCCTCGATTTGTTCTTCTATTTTTTTAATAATCTTGGTCCACTTCATACTTCTTCAAACCACAATTCAACATTATTTCTATCTTTACCAAGGAAGAATTTTTCAGACTTAGGAATAAAATATTCGGTAGACTCAAACTTCTGGCGAAGACTTGCTATATCTAGTTCATTGACCAAGAACTTGAGCATAGATAAATCCCAAGTAGCCGTATTGTCCACAGTCAAATCTTGACCCTGAGCTGGAATAAAATCAAGGGATTCCCCAATTTCAGATAGTTCCAAGACACTATCTACATCCGTTGGGAGGTGTAATTCCATAGAGATCTCAAATTTACTCAAAGAAATTGATTCCAAATCTGTTTGAAATTCAGGTTTTTCTCCTACTTCTACTAGATTTTCTCTGTCATCTTCCGCATGAATCAAAACCAAATCATCTTCTGGAGAGTAAATTTCAAAAGCGTAGCCGTTTTGACCTTTATATAATTGATGAATCGAATCTGTTTTAGATAAGAGTCCTTCAATTTCTAAGGGATTTTCCACTTTGACAATCAATCTAGCTAGTTTTTTTCTTCCCTCTACCTTACGAGTGCGCATACTTGGAGCTTCTTCTAAAACCAGCTTTTCTAGACCTGTTTGATCACCTAGTGACAGAAAGGCTGACTCTTCTAACAAGGCCTTCATGCCAAGGGTTTCTATATAAAATGTTTCATTTAATTTTCTATTATTAACTTTTAAAGTAGGAATAATCCGTACAATCTGATTTACATTCATAAATTCCTCCAACTCTTTTATTTTAAAGGATTTTAGAATTTTTTACAAGAAATTATGCTCAGATTTACTGATTTTTCGTAAAAATTTCACTTAAAAAACCGAGGATTTCCTCGGTTTCAATTTCTTATAGGTAAAGGAATTTGAAGATAGCTACTGCCGCAATTGCTGCTGCAATCGGTGCTACTACTGGTACCCAAGAATACCACCATTTTGAATCACCTTTGTGCTCACCAAGAACTGATTTTGGAAGGAAAGCATGAAGGAGACGTGGTCCCAAGTCACGGGCTGGGTTCAAGGCAGGCCCTGTAGGTCCACCAAGTGATGTTACCAAGGCCATAACAAGGAATCCAAGTGCCAAGTGAGCAATTCCAAGACCAGAAGTCATAAATGGCGCTACTTGTTCTTTAGCTTGGTCAAGTGCTGCTGTTACTTGTTCTTGAGGAATTGTTTGACCTTGAGTAGTTGCTTGTGCAACTTGAGCATTGATAGCAGCTTGTGCTTTTGATACTAGTTCAGCACCAAAGAAGTTTTTAGTCATACCAAGGGCTGCAAAGAAAAGAACAAATGAACCAACAAACTCATTTACAAAACCATTAACAGTTGCTGCAAAATGTGATTCTTTTGTACCATTATCCAAACTTGAAATTGTTGAGAAAGTACCCAAGATGTTGTTTGGATTTTCAGTTTTCAAGTAGTATGGGCGGTGTGTTGCCACAACCAAGGCTTGACCAAAGATAGCACCCAAAACTTGTGCGATGATATAAGGCGCAACTTGTGCCCAAGGGAAGAGACCGCTGATCGCAAGTCCAAGAGTGAAGGCTGGGTTAATGTGGTTACCAGATACGTTACCAAACATCAAGGCTGGAATCATAACCCCCATACCATAACCAACAGCGATAACGATCCAGCCACTTTGGTGACCTTTCGTACCTTTAAGTTCAACGTTGGCAACTGCACCATTTCCAAGAATGATCAAAATAGCAGTGGCCAAAAATTCAGTGGCATATTTAATTGCCCATGTGAAATCCATTTGATAGATTCTCCTTAAAATTTTTTAGACAATCTTTATTCTATCAATTTTTATATCTTTTAGCAACAGGTTTTCTAAAAGAATATATGGGAAAGCGGTTTTATTTCTCTTATTGAAACAAAAGGATTAAGGAGGTGCATTTCCTTAATCCGAGAGTTCTTATTCTTGACGTTGTCCGAAATCAGCAATCATCTGCTCCATTTCTTGTCGACTCGGAGTTGTCAACATATACAGGTAATCCCCTTGAAGTTCCGCAAAGGCTGCAGGCATGATTTTTTTAACCTTGAACTGATGACTGTATTTGGCAAGCAAGTCCTCCTCAGAATAGACATAGTGAGCATTCGCACGACGGGATGTAGCTAAACAAAACTGAGGTTCAAATTCTGACGCTGGGAACTCTTCTCCTGCGACAATAGCTGCATATCCACGATAGAGGTCCAAGGAATGAGCAAAGTTATAAACATCAATGGTAAAACCACCTGCAGGACGGTTATTGTACTCAATAGCAATGTAGTCGTCCCCTTCGCGGAAAAACTCAATATGGAAGAACCGTTCTTTCATACCAAATTCTTTGACAATTGCCTCACCATATTTACGTAATTTAGGATCCATATCCTTGAGAACGTAATAAGAATTGTCCATCTTGTAAATCATGAGATCAAGCGGTGTATAGGCGTAGTCAAAGGTCGTTGAGAAGACAATCTTTCCATCCTTATCCACTAAACCATCAAAGGTGCAAATTTCGCTGGAAGTGACAAATTTTTCAAAGAAATAAACGGTCGAATGGTCCCATTCTTGCTTGAAGTGATTGATATCGTCTTCTGTCTCGAGCTTAAAGGTCGCGGCTGCCCCAACTCCATTATCAGGTTTGGCAATCATTGGAAGGCCGATTTCTTTCACTGCTTGATCAACGTCTGCTTCCGTCTTAATAACAGCTCCAGGGACTACAGGGACACCAGCTTTTTTGAAGAGTTTCTTCATTTCAGACTTAAATTTAGTCTTTTTGAGGTCTTCTGGTTTGGCACCAAAGACATTAAATTGTTCTCTGAGTGTTGCATCCAGCTCAAGCCAGTATTCATTATGGGACTCGATGCGATCGATAGGACCATGCTTGTAGAAAAGAAATGCAACTGCACGCTTGACTTCGTCTACATTTTCAAGATTATCAACACGGAAATACTCAGTCAGGCTAATGCGTAAGGGCTCATCCAATTGCTCGTAAGGTTCTTGGCCAATTCCCAAGACTGTGATGCCTTTATTAGCTAGTTCAATAGTAAACTGTTGAAAGTTTTGCGGATAGTAGGGAGAAATAACAAGGTAATTCATAGGTAACTCCTTTTATAAATAGAGATTGCCAAGGAAATAAGGCATTTGTTTGCGCCACCATTCCCAGTCGTGGGCGACATCGTGTCCCCATTCAGCAAACCAGGCTGGAATTTGTTTCTGATCAAAGGCTTCTTTGAGCTTGTAAAAGGATGGTAAACCGTCTTGTTCCCAGGCTCCAAGACCCGTACACAGCACAATCTCTGCCTGACGGTAACGGTCAATAAACCAGCCGTCATTCTGATTCCAGATATAATCTACTGGCGAGTTTTGGTAAATGGCATCGTCATTGTAGTAATCACCGACAAAGAAACGTGCATCGTAAACACCACTAAGAGCAATCACCTTGGTAAAGACATCTGGATGCTGGAGGAAGAAATTGACAGCATGGTAGGCGCCCATTGAGCAACCTGTCGTCATCATACCATCAAACCAACCTGTCTTATGCTTGATAAAAGGAATGGCCTCCTCAATCACATAGCTCTCGTAGGCACGGTGCATCTCTGCTTGGTCGTACCCATTTTTCCAAGTGGCCAACCAGCTCTCACTATCTACACTGGACAGGGTAAAAAACTGAACACGGCCTTCCTCGATAAAGGAAGCACAGGCATCAATCATGCCAAAATCATAGTATTCATTGTGACTACCACCTGATGAAGCAAAAACCACAACTGGAATCCCAGCGTGTCCATAACGATTAAGGTACATTTCACGATTAAGATTGCCACTCCAATGGCTAAGATGTTCAATATGCATTGGCTTTCTCCTTTTCTAACTTACCATTTCTCTGCAAAAAATCTCAGACAGTCTGGTAAATTCTCCGACCAAGGGATTTCACTATGGATGGCACCAGATTGAACTTTCAAGACAAGATTGTCCAGATGAACTCCCCCTGCTATCAAATCATGGTAATAGCGAAGCGACGAATCGATATAGGCTTGTTTGATATTACCAGCCATCAGGGTCTTGTCCGTATCATCTGCTTCTTCAGTTCCAACATAGATAAAGATACGCTGGTCAGGCGATAGTTTCTTGCGTTCAATATAGCGATTAAAGGCTTCTTGATGGAGCCAGTTGGCAGATGAAAAGACGCCCAAGCAACCAATTTGGTCTTGGTATTCCAAACCGATAAACTGGGTAATATTGCCTCCTAGTGAAGACCCAATCATAGCCGTATGCTGGCAGTCAGCTTTAGTACGGTAGGTCTCATCGATAAATGGCTTGACCACCTCCATAACAAACTCGGCATACTCCACGCCCTTACCGCCAAATTGCTGTCCTGGGATAGGAGATTCTTGGAACTTCCAAGCCGCATACTCATTCATCCGCCCCATACCATCATTGTCAATGGCGACGACAATCATGCGACTGATATCAGGATTACGCTTAATAGCTGGGATAATCTTCCATGAATGTCCAATGAAAGACTCCTTGCTATAAAAAACATTTTGCCCGTCATGAAAGTAAACAACAGGATAGGAACGATCCGTGTCTTTCTCATAATCTTTAGGCAGAAGAACACGTACACGGCGTTCCTTACCTGTATAAGGAACCTTGAGTTTGTGTTCTTTCATTTTTAAATAAAAGTAGGATAGATTCATTGTCAGAAAACTCTCTATATTCAAAATTTTATTTTATTATATCACAATTATAGAAAAAAAGTTAGTTTTGCTTCCACTTTTGGAATTAAAAACTAACTTTTTCATCTATTTTTCTAAATTCTTCTGGATTTTCTGATTAGAGCAGATTGTCAATCAAGTCATCCACTTCATCTTTTTCGGCTTGAGGTGTAATCTCAGTAATCATAATTCCAGCCACTGCTCGCTCAACTAAGCCTTCAACATCCATACGCGCTTCGTACTGCTCCGCATTCTTAATCTTAGGATTTGTTTTTGGACGATCTGGCGCAAAAATGGTACAACAGTCTTCAAATGGCTGGATTGAAATGTCAAAGGTATCGATTTCTTGTGCAATATCAATGATTTCCAACTTATCCATTGTCACAACTGGACGGATGATGGGAGTGTTGGTAACTGCATTGATAGCCTGCATGCTTTCTAAGGTCTGGCTGGCTACTTGACCTAGGCTTTCCCCATTGATGATAACTAAACCATTTCGTACCTCACGAATACGATCTGTAATCCGCATCATAAAGCGACGAGTTAGAGTCATCAAGTAAGCTTCTGGCGCTTTGGCCTTGATTTCCTCTTGAATCTCTGTGAAAGGTACTTCGATAAACTGGATATTTCCCCCAAACTTGGTCAATTTTCGAGTCAAATCTTGGGCTTTTTTAAGGGCACCAGGACTAGTATATGGTGGGCTGGCAAAGTGAACGGCCTCAATATCCACCCCACGCTTAAGTGCAAGATAACCTGCTACAGGTGAGTCAATCCCTCCTGACAACATGAGCATCCCTTTACCTGAAGTTCCAACTGGCAAACCACCAGCCCCACGAATGGTTTCATAAGAAAGATAGGCTGCTTCTTCACGTATCTCCACCTGAAGATTGATGTCAGGACTTTTCATTTGAGCTTGCACATTTGGAATAGCTTCAAAAACAGCACCTCCAAGGGTTTGATTGAGTTCACGACTATCCAACTCAAAGTTGTGGTCGCTACGCTTGCTAGAAATTTTAAAGGTCATGCCATCCTTGTAGATGTCCTGCATAATCTCTTGGACAGAAGACTTCAGAACTTCTACAGATTTTTCAACCTTATAAACAGGGGAAAAGTTTTGAATTCCAAAAACTTGTTTAAGCGATTCTGCTACTGCTGTATAATCTGCTCCATTGAGGTAAGCGTGGGCACGGTCACGATCTGCCGTTACCTTAACTTGGGGATAGATAGACAAAACGTCTGAAATATTATTGCGAAGTTTATTGATGAAACGCATACGGTTTTTGCCCTTGGTTGACAGCTCACCGTAGCGAATCATAATTTCTGAATACTGCATGAATGCTCCTATCTTACTTTTCTAGTTTGATTGTAAATCAATTTTAACTTGGTCAAGAACTGCTCGACCTGACTCATATCATTTTCAAGGTCTAGGCTAAGACGCACAGCTGACTGAGCCTTATCTTTATCTACTCCCATGGCAATCAGGGTTCCGGCTGGTTTCCCTGCCTTGGACGAACAAGCAGAGGTCGTTGAGATAAAAATATCATAGTCTTCAAAGGCGTGAACGATGACTTCACCACGAACACCCTTGATTCCAAAAGTCAGAATATGAGGGGCAAAGTCTTCCTCATCTGAAAAGACAGAAATATCTGGATAGTCCAGAAGTGCTTGGCGAATCACTGCCTTCATCTGACCAGTCTTGCTCCTAAAGATATCTAGCTTTTCCATAGACAAGCGGAGAGCCTTGGCTGTCGCTGCAATTCCTGCCACATTTTCAGTTGTCGAACGGTAATCACTTTCCTGACCACCACCTGTTAAAAGAGGCGTAATCTTCTTTCCAGACTTGATATAGACAAAACCAACACCACGAACTCCGTGGAACTTGTGACCAGAGAAAGTCGCGAAATCCACTCGTTCTGTCAGATACTTTTCAGTCGGAATCTTAGCAAGTGCTTGAACCGCATCAACGTGGAAGGAAATAGTCGGCTTATCTGCCAACAGTTCTGAAATAGCCTCAATGGGCTGAATAGAACCGATTTCATTGTTCACAGCCATGACGGAAACGAGGGTCGTATCAGGTCTTATCAAATCTGCTAGCGCTTCAACATCTACAAATCCTTTGTTATCAACTGGAGCAAAATCCACTTCAAACCCTTGAGATTTCAACCAAAGGGCTGACTCTTTGACTGCCGGATGTTCAATGGCTGATACAATGATGTGCTTTCCAAACTGAGCCTTTTCAAAGGCCACACCCTTGATAACCCAGTTATCTCCTTCTGTCCCACCAGAAGTAAAGAAGATTTCCTCACTTTTCTTACCGATTAAATCCGCAATCTGTTGACGGGAAGCATCTAAGATTCGTGTTGCCTGGTCTCCCAAACGATGGAGACTAGATGGATTTCCTAAAATTTTTGAAGCGACCTGCATATAAGTTTCAAGGGCTTCAGGATAGGGCTTGGTCGTCGCCGAATTATCAAAGTAAATCATGTTTTCTCACGCTTTCTAAAATCACTCCTTCTATTGTATCATGAAACGGAGCTTGCGACAAGAAAGGGCAATTCCTCTTTTTTTAAGATTTTTTTAAAGAAATGAGGTATAATAAATTTTAATTAAAGGAGAGAATGCATGTCTAATTATCGTAGAACTTCAAAACCAAAAACAGAACACATCAAAAAAGGCTTTACAGTCTTTCAAAAAACCGTTGCTACTATCGGTAGTATCCTCGGCTTAATTACTGCTAGTATCACGATCATGAACGCCTTGGATAATAACAAAAATACTAAAAAAGAACCTACGACAAGCCAGACGACAACAATTGTCAAAGAAATTCAAAAGGAATCCCCTCAGGAAAACACTAGTCCCAATAAGGAAAATAATACTAGTCAAGAAAAAACACAGCAAGAGGAAACACCAAAATCTAGCGTCAAGGAAGAGAAAAAAGAAGAGCAGAAAGCAGCAACTCAGGACTCTACTACTCCTGCTCCTACTCCAAGTAAACCTGCTACTGAAAATGAAAAACAGTCCAATAGTCCAACTTCGGAAAATAAAACTAATCAATAATCACTAAAATAGCCTCCTTCCAAACTTGGAAAGAAGCTATTTTTTTATTGTTGTAAAACTTTTCTTGGTTTGGTACCTTCAGCTGGACCAATGACACCTGCCATCTCAAGCTCTTCCATGAGACGGGTCGCACGGTTAAATCCAACTGACAAACGACGCTGAATCATAGATGCGCTAGCTTTCTGAGTTTCGATTACCAAAGCCTTGGCTTCTTCAAAAAGCGGATCTCCACCAGTTTCACCATCTGAGAATTCACCTTCATTTTCAGAAACCTCACCTGGATCAAAACTCTCATCGTAGTCCGCATCTGCCTGAGCCTTGATAAAGTTTACGATGCGTTCAACATCATCATCCGAGATAAAGGATCCTTGGAGACGAACTGGATGATTTTCATCAATCGGTTTAAAGAGCATATCTCCTCGACCAAGCAGTTTCTCAGCTCCATTTTCATCTAAAATAGTACGGGAGTCTGTTCCTGATGAAACTGCGAAAGCGACACGAGATGGGACATTGGCCTTGATCAGACCAGAAATGACATCAACGGATGGACGCTGGGTTGCAAGAATCATGTGGATACCTGCAGCACGCGCCTTCTGTCCGAGACGAATGATGGCATCTTCCACTTCCTTGCTGGCAACCATCATAAGGTCAGCCAACTCATCCACAATCACGACAATGAGCGGTAGCGGAATTTGCTTGTACTCAGACTGGGCATTGAACTCTTCTACCTTGGCATTAAAGCCTGCAATATTACGAACTCCAACCTTGGCAAAGAGTTCATAACGATTTTCCATTTCATCCACGACCTTTTGCAAAGCCTTGCTGGCCTTACGTGGATTGGTCACGACTGGAATCAAGAGGTGGGGAATATCATTGTAAACAGACAACTCAACCATCTTAGGATCGACCATCATAAACTTAACTTGGTCAGGTCTCGCCTTCATGAGGATGCTAGCGATAATGCCGTTAACAGCTACTGACTTCCCTGAACCCGTTGAACCTGCAACTAGCAAGTGGGGCATCTTGGAAAGGTCAAAAGCTCTTGCGGTGCCATTAACTGCCTTTCCTAGAGGAATTTCTAAGAGATTTTCTGCTTTCGTTTGAGATTGTTCCCATAGTTCGCGGAAGGATACCGTCGCAATCTCAGAGTTAGGAACCTCAATTCCCACTAAAGATTTCCCTGGGATAGGTGCTTCGATTCGGACATCCTTGGCCGCCAAGGCTAGAGCGAGGTCATCTGCTAGATTGGAAATGCGGTTGACCCTTACACCGACTGCTGGCTTGACTTCATACTTGGTCACTGACGGCCCAATTTCAGCCCGTTCAACTGTTACCTTGATACCAAAACTAGCAAAAGTTTCTTCTAGGATTTTGATGTTTTCTCGAACAATCTTCTTCTCTTTCGACTGGTCTTTTGGTTTATCTGGGGCAAAGAGTTGTAAGCTTGGAAGTTTGTACTCAAGAGCCTCCTTGGCTGAAAAATCGACCTGAACATCTTCATCATCAGAGCCATCTTCCTGTTCAGCGAATTCAAGTTCAGCTTGAGGCAAGATGATTTCTGGTTCCACCCACTCTTCTTCTGGAACAGGAGGAACGTCAAGCACAACATCATCAGTCAGAATTTCACCCGTTTCCATATCAACAGGAGGCAAATCGAGTAAGGCCTTTTCAGCTGCTTCTTTTTTTAATTTAGCTTCTTCCTCAGCTTTTTGACGAGCTTTTTCTTCTTGTTTAACAAAGCGTTCCTCTTTTCGACGCTCATGCCCTTCCCACCATTTGGCAAAGCCTCTACTGAAAAATTCAGCAATATCGTAAACAGACCAAGGACTGACTAGGAGAGCACCCACTAAAATCAAGATAGAACCAATAAAGTAAGTACCGATATTTGAGAAGAGAAAGGCTGTTGGCACATAGAGTCCAACACCAATCAAGCCACCTCCAGCAAAACTGGTCGTTCGAAAACCAGTCAGATCCGTCACAACCTGAGCCATGGTTCCTTTTAGAACGGACTTGTCCAAACCATATTTCCAAACTAAGTAGGCCTCAAAAATCAAGAGCAAACCTGCAAATATGGTGAAAAACCCTGATAAGTGGCCTTCCTGTTTTCGTATCCACTTGAAAAAGAAGAGGTAGAGCAGGATACCAAATATTGCCAGATAAGCTAGGCTACCTACTAGCAAGCGAATTAAATTGTAAAGGGTTATACCTGCAGCCCCTAATTTGAAGGCTGCAAAAATCAATAAAATCGCGATTCCTAGCGAAATCAACATCCGTTGTATCGCTTCTTTTCTTTCGAGTTCTGCTTTAGACGGTCTCCGTCTTGTTTTACTTGTATTCTTGTTTGCCATTCTTCTATTATACCATATTTCACAGGCATTTCGGAAAGAGAAAAAGACTGCACCAAACGGTCCAATCTTTTTATTTTCTATCTAAGTTTTATGCTTGTGGTTTGCGTAGGTAACCATAAACTACACCACTTACAATTGCTCCAATCAAGACAAAGACTAGGTAAAGAAGGGCATTTGAAGTAAGAGCGATGACGAAGATTCCTCCGTGTGGCGCCATGAGTTTGATACCTGCAAGACCAACGAGTCCGCCTGCTACTGCAGAACCAAGGATAAAGCTTGGGATAGCACGAGCTGGGTCAGCGGCACCAAATGGAATCGCTCCCTCAGTAATAAATGACAAGCCCATGATGATGTTTGTCAAACCAGAGTTGCGTTCTTCCTTAGTAAATTTATCTTTAAAGAGAAGAGTTGCGACAAAGATTGCAAGTGGTGGCACCATTCCTCCAGCCATAACTGCTGCCATAGCAACAGAACCACCTGAAGAAACAGTTGCTGCAAGCGTACCTGTACCAAAGACATAGGCAGCTTTGTTAACTGGTCCACCCATGTCAACAGCCATCATTCCACCAAGGACGATACCAAGAAGGACAGCTGAACCGCCTCCAAGACCGCCTAGGAAGTCATTCATAGCAGTGTTGATTGCTGCCATTGGGATGTTAACAGCTAGCATGACAAATCCAGTCAAGATTGTTCCAAGAAGTGGCAAGAGAAGGATTGATTTTGCACCTTCAAGTGAACGAGGAACTTTAACGTATTTCTTGATAGCAAGAACTAAAGCACCTGCGATAAATCCACCAACAAGGGCACCTAGGAAACCAGATGAGACACCTGCAAGAGTTGAAGTTGCTTCACCACCTGCTGCATAAGGGATTTTACCAAAGGCAAAACCTTCTTTAGCAATAGCACCAGCCACAAAACCCGCTACCAAACCTGGTTTTTCAGCGATAGAGTAGGCAACATAACCTGCAAAGACTGGGAGCATCAATCCAAAGGCTGCACCACCAATTTTCATGAACATAGAAGCTAACTCATGGTAAGAACCAAGATTGCCAAGGTTTTCATTTGGAACACCCAAAGCACCGTCAATCAAGAAGGCAAGGGCAATCATAATACCACCGCCAATAACAAATGGCAACATTTGTGATACACCACTCATCAAGTGTTTGTAGAAGGCACCACCAAGGCTTTGTTTTTCGTTAGAGGCTGTTGCAGCTTTGGCTCCATTAGCGGCACGGTAGACTTCAGCATCTCCTGAAAGAGCCAACTTAATCAACTCTTCTGTCTTACGGATACCGTCAGCAACTGGACGATTGATTAATGGTTTACCGTCGAAACGATCCATTTCAACTGCCTTGTCTGCTGCGATAATAACAGCTTTAGCCTTACGGATGTCTTCAGCAGTTAGTTGGTTTCCAACACCGCTAGCACCGTTAGTTTCGACCTTGATACCAACCCCCATTTCAGCAGCCACTTTTTGAAGGGCTTCTTGGGCCATGTAAGTGTGGGCAATACCTGTTGTACAAGCTGTAACAGCTACGATGAAGTCATCAGAGTCATTTGCAGGAGCTTGAGCTGGCTCCTCAGATTTTTCTGAAGCTTGGTCAAAAAGTTCGATAACTTGGTCAGCTGATGTTACTTGACGAAGTTTGTCAGCAAAACCATCTTTCATCAAGTATTGAGACAATTCTGCCAATGCTGCCAAGTGGGTGTCATTGGCACCTTCTGGAGCTGCAATCATGAAGAAGAGGTCAGTTGCTTGTCCATCCAAACTCTCATAATCAACACCCTTGTTTGACTTAGCAAAGAGAACAGTCGCTTTTTTGACAGCAGCATTTTTACTGTGAGGCATTGCGATACCATCACCCAAACCAGTAGAAGTCAAAGCTTCACGCGCCAAAATTCCTTCTTTAAAGGTTTCAAAGTCTGTCACATAACCGTGATCTACCAAACTATTAATCATCTCTTCGATGACAGCATTTTTTTCAGTTGCCTGCAAATCCAGCAACATGACATCTTTTCTCAATAGGTCTTGAATTTTCATCGTTTTTCTACCTCAACTTTTTCATATGTTTCTTTTATAAATTCTGCCGTTGCCAAGTCATCTGAGAAGGTCGTTGCTGTTCCGCAAGCTACTCCCCATTTGAAGGATTCTACTGCATCTTTAGATTTGACAAATTCACCTGTAAATCCAGCGACCATAGAATCACCAGCTCCAACTGAATTTTTGACTGTTCCCTTGATTGGTTTAGCGAAGTAAGCACCCTCAGAAGTGACAAGAAGGGCACCGTCACCAGCCATAGAGATAATCACGTTTTGAGCACCTTTAGCCAGTAACTCACGAGCGTATTTCTCAATTTGGTCCAAACTTTCGAGTTTAACCCCAAAAATCGCTCCAAGTTCATGATTGTTTGGTTTAACCAAAAGTGGCTGGTAGTCCAAACTATCAATCAAGGTCTGTCCTTCAAAATCACAAACGACTTGCGCACCAGTCTGACGTGTCAAGGCAATCAAATCCTTGTAGATAACATTTCCTAGGTTTTTAGCACTCGATCCCGCAAACACAACCGTATCATCTGCTGTCAGACTAGATAAAATAGCTTTCAATTCTTCTAGCTGAGCTGGTTCGACATTTGGACCAGTCCCGTTGATTTCTGTCTCTTGGTCTGCTTTGATTTTAACATTGATACGAGTATCTTCTGCCACTTGGACAAAACGTGTCTCGATTGCTTCATCAGCCAAAGTATCTGTGATAAATTTACCAGTAAAACCTCCGATAAATCCAGTCGCTGTATTTGGAATATCCAAGCGTTTCAAGACACGACTGACATTGATTCCTTTCCCTCCAGCAAACTTATCATCACTATCCATTCGATTGACGCTACCGACTTGGACTTGGTCCAAACGAACGATATAGTCAATAGACGGATTGAGTGTGACTGTATAAATCATACTTCTATTACCTCCGTTTTCTCCTTAATAGTCTGCAAGAGCTCATGCCCTTGACTTGTGATAACAATAGCTCGTTTGAGTGGTGCTACCTTAGCAAAGCAAGTTTGTCCAATTTTTGACGAATCCACCAAGACATAGGTCTGTTTGGCATTCTCTAAAATAGCACGCTTCACAGCCCCCTCCTCCATATCAGGAGTCGTATAATAACCATCGTCCACACCATTCATCCCGATAAAGGCACGGTCAAAGTGCAATTGGTTAATCTGGTTAAGAGCAACGCCCCCGATGCTAGCATCTGTAGCCATCTTGACACTTCCTCCAACCATGACAGTTGGAATCTGCTTTTCAACCAACTGTGCGGCATGGTGAATCGAATTCGTCACAACAGTAATATTCTTATTGACCAATTCATGGATCAAAAAAGCAGTTGTTGTTCCAGCATCAATAAAGATGACATCTTGTTCCTTGATGAGAGAGGCCGCCTTCTGAGCTAGCAACTTCTTCTCTTGAAGGTTTTTGACAGATTTTTCTTGAATGGTTTCTTCTTCCTGCAAGGAATGGGGCAATTCTGCTCCACCATGCACGCGACGAAGCTTGTTTTCCGCTTCCAACTCATCCAAATCTCTTCGAACCGTTGATTCTGACGTTTCTAGCAAACTAACTAATTTTTCTAGAGAAACTACATGATGTTGATTTAACTCCTCTAGAATCAGTTGCTTCCGCTCTGTTTTTAACACTGAATCACCTCCTGTTATCGTTTACACTATTCATTCTATCACACTTTCTTTCAAAGTCAAGCATTTTTTGTCATTTTCTTTCAAAAACTATCATTTTTCTTGTTTCCAGAATTTTTATTGCAAGATAAGAGGCTTTATGGTAGACTATTTGAGTAAGTATTGGAAGATTACTCAAGAGGCTTAAGAGGCCGTGTTGGAAACGCGGTAGGCGTGTAATAGCGTGCGTGGGTTCGAATCCCATGTCTTCCGTTTATTTTAAAAAAGATACCCAAGAAATCTTGGGTATCTTTTTTCTTATATGCTTGTTTTATAACTCGGGTGAATTTCTTAGAAAATATCAAATAACAATTTCACATTGAGAATTGTTAAGATAATGGAAACGATATAGCCAAGGATGGTATTCCATTTGGCATTGGTAAATTCTCCCATCAGTGATTTCTTAGAAGTTAGATAAATCAGTGGGAAGATTGAAAATGGAAGAGCAATCGAAAGAAAGACTTGTGAATAAACCAATAACTGATCCAATGTTTTTTCCTGATGACCAAACAGAACCGCTACAATCATGACAGGCAACAAGGCAAAGAGACGAGTTGCCAAACGAATGAACCATTGAGGTAATCTCATATGCAAGAAACCTTCCATAACGATTTGTCCAGTCAAGGTACCCGTAATTGTCGAATTTTGACCACTGGCTAATAAAGCCAAGGCAAACAAGGTTGATAAGGTCGAGCTAGCTATAGCTCCTGCAATAGTAGAATCCTGCAAGGCATTATACATTTGAGAGAAGGCAGAAATCTCAGATGCATGGCCGAAAAAGAGAGCCGCCCCGAGAATTAATAGAAGGGAGTTAACCACAAAGGCCAAGGATAATTGGAGATTTGAATCCCAGGTCATAAAGCGCACCGCTTTTCGAACATCATCCTTGTCCTTGTGATTGATTTTCCGAGTTTGAGACAAGGAAGAATGCAAATAGAGGTTATGAGGCATAACCGTCGCACCTACAATCCCCAGAGCTAAAGTTAATTGACTTTCATGACCTGGCAAAGGACTCTCAAATAAGGTCGAATTGGGTAAATAACCCTCAACGATTCCTTGGAAGCTTGGATGTGACAAAGCTACCAGATAGGTAAAAATTGCTAGAATGGTTAAAATCAGTGTTGTCACAATAGCTTCAATCTTCTTAAAGCCAAATTTCATCAGAAGCAATAAGAGAAAAACATCCAACACGGTCAAGAGAATTGCTATCATAATCGGAATCTTAAAGAGAAGATTGAGAGCAATCGCTGAACCTAGAACTTCTGCCAGATCTGTCGCCATCAAGGCTAATTCTAAAATCACCCATAGACTATAACGAAGCCATTTAGGTGAATGATGAGCCGTTGCTTGAGCCAGGTCCATCTGTGTTACAATACCAAGCTTTCCTGCCATCTGCTGAAGTTGCATGGCAATGAGAGATGAAATCAAGATAACAAACAAGAGACTATACTTATAGGAAGCACCACCGACTACACTGGTAATCCAGTTTCCTGGATCCATATAACCAACTGCGACAAGAGCACCCGGACCTAAAAAGGCATTTAAATTTTGCCAGAAATGATTGTTATTTGGAGTATCGATAGATTGATTAATCTCAGAGAGTGACACTTTTTTATGAGAAGACATAGATACTTACCTCTTTCTAAACCTACTTTTTCATTATTTTCTATTAGAGAAAAATAAGATTGACTTTAAACTATTAAAACAATGAAAACTATATGAAAAACATTTAGTTTTTTCATTATTTTTCTTAAGGTACCTTAATATTTTTCTTAAGGCACCTTAATTATAACACAAAAATGAAAACTATATGAAAAACATTTAGTTTTTCATATAGTTTTCTTAAGGCACCTTAATTATAACAGAAAATATGATAAAAACTTAAGAAAATTCAGGACTTGATTTAATATTTAGGATACAACAAAATGTTGTATTCTTTTTTTGCAAAAGAATACCAAAGAATAAAATAAAAAACGTTGTAAAAACAACGTTTTAGAAAGGAATGCAAAAGAATAATGGAGCCGGTGGGAGTCGAACCCACGTCCAAACATCTGCTAACATATTTGTCTACAACCATAGGTTATGTATTGTTTTAACAGCTCCTCGACACATAACTCAAGCCTAGGAACTGCGAGTCTATCAATCTCTTATCAAGCCGCTAGACAAGACTTGATCGTATCTCGCTAATAATAAGACCTGTCATTGAACACGAGCAATCCAAATCGGGTCACGCCTGCTGGTTTTTAGGCAGCTAGAGCGTAAGAAGTGTTATTTTTTGCAGTTATATTTAACTGAGCGTTTACGTCGCCACACGAGTCGCAAAATATGCCTCATAATGCCTGTCGAATCCGTAACGACCCCAAAAGACAACAAAACCATTATACCTTATCTAACTCAAAAATGCAAAAAGGAAAGCAATTAACTACAAAAGATAGTCTTTCAAAGATTTTGTCAAAACATGATAACCGGGAACACTAAGGTGCAACCCATCAGTTGTATAATCTTTTTTGAGTTGACCTTCTTGGTCTATCAAACTATCAAAAACTGGCACAAATTCTACCTGCATATAGGCAGAAGCAAGCTCTTGATAGGCTTGATTCCATTTCTGAATTTTTTCATTCGTGCGGATATAGACTGTCTGCTTGTACTCCTCTCCCTCATTGACTGGCAAAATAGAAAGCAATTTAATCTCAGTCAATGGATAATCGCGAGCAATGGATTGTATGATAGCTTCGAGATTATTGAGAGCCTCATTCACTGGAACATCTTTTCCGATATCATTTGTCCCAATCAAAAGGACAATTTTATCTACTGCTCCACCGTACAGATGCGCATCTAGATTCTCTAGTAACAGCCCTGTCTGATAACCTCGAATACCTCGATTGACAATCGTCTTTGAAGTCCCAAATAGTTCCTGCAGAGGATAATATTCGACAATGGAATCCCCAATAAAAAGAATATCTGGCTCTACAACAGAAACCTGATTTAAGTGACGATACTTGGTTTGAATTTTTTCTTGTTCCTTTAGTAACCAATTTTCTAATAACTGTACTGCCACTTCATTCTCCTTTTTCTAACCAGTTTTCCAAGACTTGATAAACTCCGCCTTGGCTGTTGGCTGGCGCTAGAGCAGTAGCCACAGCTTTGGCTTTATCATCAGCATTTTCCATCGCATAGGCAATTCCAGCCATTTCAAGCATTTCAACATCATTTTCACTGTCACCAAAAGCCATGATTTGTTGGGAGGTCAAGTCCCAGCGCTTGAGTAATTCTTCCAAGCCCCATGCTTTATGAATTCCAGCTTGAAGGATATCAATGCAACCATAGCCACTGGATACAGCACGAACACGGCCATCAAAGAGGTCATTGATTTCTTCCAAGACCGAACTCAAACGCTCCTCACCAACAACCATACTCATCTTGAGCACACCACCAAAGAGGTCAGAGGTTAATTCATCCACAAACTGCATCCGTTGGTAGAATTTTTCAATCATTTCTGGAGTCATAAAACTTTCAAGGTCTGTAAAAATGGTACCTTCTTTGACGAAACCACCCTTCATCCCCGTTACAACAAACTGGTCCTGGCACGCTCGACCCTTGAAATGAGCCAAAGCCTTATCGACAATGGCATCATCCCAAGTCTGTGCCTGAATCAGTACATTGTTTTCAAAAATACGAGCACCGTTAGCAACAACCAGAACCACTCGATCGACCAAGTGCTCCAGTAATTGCCTCATGCGGTAAATTTCATTGCCTGTCGCGATGACAAAACGAATACCCCTTTGATCCAACTGATCTAAAATCTTTTCCAAGCGTGGAAGATCAAGCTGGCCTCTAGCATCCAGCAAGGTCCCATCCATATCTGTCGCAATTACTTTAATAGTCATTTAATTCCCTCTGAATTCAAGCTAATCCCACTTCAACCCTACATGTTCATTCATTTCTTTGTAGGCTGTATCAATTCGTTCCTTAGTCGCTTCATCTAATTGGTCACGATGACTGCCACCCTCGATAAAATCTTCTAAGATATAGGTTTGGTAAAGGAAGAGTGGATAACCTTCTGGAGAATAGGTTCCTTTTGGTGTACGGTTTACCCAAGAAGGATGCGCTTTGGCAGTTTCAATTGTCGTCTTACCTGCTTTTTTCTTAATGGTCACATCCATGAGCACGCCACGCTCTGTCCACTTAGCATTTTCTTCATCTTGCATGGTTTCAATTCGTTGATTGGAAATGAAGTTCCCCATTGAATAGATAATGAGTTTCTTGTCTCCATCTTTTTCAACCGTTTCAGACGGTTCAACTACGTGAGGGTGCCCTCCAAAGATAATATCAGCTCCCCAATCGATCATCTTGTGATAAAGAGCCTTTTGTTCTTCAGTTGGTTCCAAGCGATACTCCACACCCATTTGAGGCATGATAATGGTAATATCCGCTTCCTTCTCTGCCCGTTCAATTTCAGCCTTCATCTTGTCTTCATTTAGATCTGAAAGATAGCGGTTATAGTCTTCTTGAGAAATACTTTGCTCAATTCCATTAAAACCATAAGAATAGGCCAAAAGTGCAACCTTAATGCCGTTCACTTCCTTGATAACCAGTGGAGCTTGATCACGAGACTCATGCGTATACACTCCAATAGGTGTCATTCCTGCCTTCTCAATAGCATCTGCTGTTGAGACCACACCTTCTATTTGTGAATCTAGGATATGGTTATGCGCCAAGTCTAGCACTTGATAACCGGCATCCTTGATGGCATCCATAACTTCGCCAGGTGCATTAAAGAGAGGATAACCTGCCAAATAGTGGTCCTTGTTAACAGTACCTTCAAAATCACCTATAATCAAGTCCGCTTGTTTGAGCCATGGTTTCACATAATCATAATTTTCATGAAAATCATAGGTTCCATCTTCTTTTAAAGCAGAACGATAGATGGGAATATGATAGAGGAGGTCTCCGTTGGCCATAATTCTAGCAGTTTTTTCCTCTTCCTGATCTTTAGCATTTTGATTGGTCTTATTAGCTTCTTGAGAAATGGCATCCTTTTTTTGACTGGTTAAAGGAATTCCTTGGAAGCTTTCAAACAACAAGACCAAACCCATTGATAAAGCAACTGCTAGCAAGAGTATCGCCACAAATCCCTTATTACTCCACTTGCGATAACTCCTAAAAAAGTTTACAAAACCCCTCATAAAACGAAAAACTGGTCCACGTTTATGTCTATCTTGTCTTCTTTGCATCTTCATTCTCCCTACTTTCTAATGCAAGCCTTTTCTTTTTATTATATCACAGATAAGTAATTCTTTCACAATTAAATCAAACCTACTAGATATTTTCTATAAAAGCTCGATGCCGTAATGCTTTCAATCCTTGTCATTTTGTGATATCATGTAGAGGTAATGAAAGGAGAGAAAATGTCTGCAATAGAACGTATTACAAAAGCTGCTCATTTAATTGATATGAACGATATTATCCGCGAGGGAAACCCAACTCTACGCGCGGTTGCTGAGGAAGTTACTTTCCCCTTGTCTGACCAGGAAATCATTCTTGGCGAAAAGATGATGCAATTCCTGAAACATTCCCAAGATCCTGTCATGGCTGAGAAAATGGGGCTCCGAGGTGGGGTTGGACTTGCTGCTCCTCAATTAGATATCTCAAAACGTATTATCGCTGTTTTGGTGCCAAACATTGTCGAAGAAGGCGAAACCCCACAGGAAGCTTACGACTTGCAAGCTATTATGTACAATCCAAAAATCGTCTCTCACTCAGTTCAAGACGCTGCTCTTGGTGAAGGAGAAGGTTGTCTGTCTGTTGATCGCAACGTACCTGGCTATGTAGTCCGCCATGCTCGCGTTACGGTTGACTACTTTGACAAGGATGGAGAAAAACACCGTATCAAGCTCAAAGGCTACAACTCCATCGTTGTTCAGCATGAAATTGACCACATTAACGGTATCATGTTTTACGATCGTATCAATGAAAAAGACCCATTTGCAGTTAAAGATGGTTTACTAATTCTAGAATAAAGAAAATCCCGTTGCAAGACGGGGTTTTGTGTTATAATAGAGGCATGAAAACAAATGATATTGTCTATGGCATCCACGCCGTTACCGAAGCCCTCCTTGCAAATACTGGAAACAAACTCTACCTCCAAGAAGACCTACGAGGTAAGAATGTTGAAAAAGTCAAGGAACTAGCTACAGAAAAAAAGGTATCCATTTCTTGGACCTCAAAAAAATCCCTCTCTGAGATGACTGAAGGTGCTGTCCACCAAGGTTTTGTTCTACGAGTGTCCGAATTTGCCTATAGTGAGCTGGACCAAATCCTTGCCAAAACACGCCAAGAAGAAAATCCTTTGCTTTTGATTCTGGACGGGTTAACTGATCCTCACAACTTAGGTTCCATCTTAAGAACCGCTGATGCGACCAATGTTTCAGGTGTCATCATTCCCAAGCACCGTGCTGTCGGAGTTACTCCTGTCGTTGCTAAAACGGCCACAGGTGCTATTGAGCACGTTCCAATCGCTCGAGTGACCAATCTGAGCCAAACTCTGGACAAACTCAAGGATGAAGGCTTCTGGACCTTTGGAACGGATATGAACGGTACTCCTTGCCATAAGTGGAATACAAAAGGGAAAATTGCCCTCATCATCGGAAATGAAGGAAAAGGCATCTCTAGCAACATCAAAAAACAGGTTGATGAGATGATTACCATTCCGATGAATGGACATGTTCAAAGTCTCAATGCCAGTGTTGCTGCAGCCATTCTCATGTACGAAGTTTTCCGAAATAGACTATAAAAAAGTTTCCAGTCATCTGATTGGAAACTTTTTTTATGATTAACTATGTTCGGTGATAAACTTGTAGGCTTCTTGACCAGCGATAGCTCCATCTCCAACTGCTGTTGTTACTTGTCGAAGGTCTTTCAAACGAACATCTCCAACTGCAAAGATACCGTCAACTGCAGTTTTCATGTGATTGTCTGTCACAATCCAGCCTGCCTGATCTTGGATATTCAATTCTTTAACAAAATCACTAAGAGGGTCCAAACCAACATAGATAAAGACGCCACCGAAGGCTTGCTCTGTCACTTGACCTGTTTTCACATTTTCAAATACGACAGATTCTACTCGGTTTTCACCCTTGATTTCCTTAACTACAGAATCCCAGATAAAGCTGACTTTCTCATTCGCAAAGGCGCGATCTTGTAAAACCTTTTGGGCACGAAGCTGGTCACGACGGTGAACAATGGTAACAGTCTTGGCAAAACGAGTCAAGAAGAGGGCCTCTTCAACTGCTGAATCTCCACCACCAACTACCAACAAATCTTGGTCACGGAAGAAAGCACCATCACACACGGCACAGTAAGAAACACCTCGACTATTCAGTTCTTCTTCTCCTGGAACTCCCAAAGGACGGTGTTTAGAACCAGTCGCTACGATAACGGTACGTGTTTCATATGTTTGATCATCGGTCATCACTTTCTTAAAATCACCATGGTCTTGGACATTCTCAACATAGCCATAAATGTGCTCAACACCAAGATTTTCAAGTGGTTCAAACATCTTTTCAGCCAATTCAGGTCCACTAATATTAGCGTATCCTGGGTAATTTTCAATATCAGATGTATTATTCATCTGACCACCTGGCAGACCACCTTCAATCAAACCTACTTTCAGATTACTTCGAGCAGCATATAAGGCTGCAGTCATACCCGCGGGTCCAGCACCGATAATAATAGTATCGTACATATAGATTCCTTCTTTCTTGTTGTAACTATCTTTATTCTAACTCTTTCTTGTCAATCAAGCAAGGATTATGCCTTGAAAACAAGAATTAAACTCATAACCGCAAAGGATAATACTGGAACAACCAAGACACCAATCATAATCATATCATAGAGATGGGCTTGGCGAGCCTTGGCTGTCTTATCAACTCCCGACATGGCTCTCAGTCCAATCCAAATCCCTAAAAAAATCAGGACGAGGATGGTGGTCAAGATCAAACTCTCGAAATATAAAGAAAATAGTTGCAGTAGCATGATTTCTCTCATTTCTATCTTTTTTAAAGAGTAAACTCAGCTAGTCCAGCTAACTGAGTTTTCCTTTATCTATTATATCAAATATAAGTCCGTTTGTAACTAGCGAAGAATTCTTTTGTCCGCTCTTCTTTCGGATGGTGGATAATCTCATCCGGTGTTCCAGACTCGATGATTTTCCCCTTATCTAAGAAGAGAATCTTATCAGCCACTTGGGCTACAAAGGACATATCATGACTAACCAAAATCATAGTTTGACCTGACTTAGCAGCATCTGCAATAGATTTTTCTACTTCACCAACCAATTCTGGGTCAAGGGCTGAAGTTGGTTCGTCTAAGAGCAAGACATCTGGTTTCATAGCGAGCGCACGCGCTAAGGCAACCCGTTGCTTTTGTCCACCTGATAAATGGCGAGGGTAATGGTTTTCACGGTCAGAAAGCCCAACCTTAGCCAACTCTTCCTTGGCAATCTTAGTCGCTTCTTGGTCAGAAAATTTCTTGACAACAACCAAGCCTTCTTTTACATTATCAAGTGCTGTTCGGCGTTCAAACAAATTAAACTGTTGGAAAACCATAGACAGCTTACGGCGTAGGGCAAGGATTTCTTCTTGAGTGATTTTTGAAAAATCAACTGAGAAATCATCAATCTGAATAGAGCCACTGTCAGGTGTTTCAAGATAATTGAGACTACGAAGAAAAGTTGATTTTCCAGCTCCTGAAGAACCAATCAAGGCTACAACTTCCCCTTTTTGAATATCCAAGTTCAGATGATCCAAGACAGTCTGTCCTGAAAAGGATTTGCTTAAATTCGAAATCTTAATCATTAACGAAGGTCTCCTTTCACATCTGTTTGCACTGTATCGGGTGCAGAAATAGCCATTTTTCTCTCGATGAAACGACCGAGGCTTTCAATTCCGATATTGACTACCCAATAAACAAGGGCAACGGAGATGAAGCGCTCAAAGTAACGATAATCAGCTCCACCCAGAATCTGAGCTTGGGCAAATACTTCCACAACACCCGCACTAAAGGCTAGGGAAGTCCCTTTGGTCAAGCCGATTAGGGAATTGATTAAGGTTGGAGTCGCCACAACGGCCGCATTTGGAATAATCACGCGACGATAAACTTGCGCTCGGGTCATCCCCAGACTGCGTGCCGCCTCAATCTCACCAGGATTGACTGAGAGAATGGCTGCACGAATGGTTTCACTAGCATAAGCTGCTTCATTAAAGGCAAAGGCGACAATTGCAAAAGCAGCGGCTGGAATCGCATTGATATTGAAACCAGTTCCCCATTGCTGATTGAGAGCTTTCAAAGCCAAAGGAATTCCGTAGTAGGTCAACATGAGTTGCACCAAAATCGGTGTCCCTTTTAAGAAGCTAACAAAGAAGGCCTGCAAGGGGTATAAAATTTTGACACGATTGATCTTCACAATGGCAAAAAGAAGCGCCAAAACCAAGCCAAAAAGAGCACCACCAATGGTCAACATAATCGTTATTGGAAGTTGTTGGACAATTCTCGGGATTCCATCAAAGACCGAACGCAAGCTAAAAAGCTTGCCATCCGGAATCAATTGCATCAAGTTTTGGTACCAATCTGATGCTAAAATCGTTGTAACATTCATAAAAACATCCTCTCCTGATAATGATTCATTCTACCATACTTTTGCCGTCAATGAAATTATTTGCTACGGTCAGGTACAGACTTTGTCTACCTACTAGTTTATCATACTTTGAAACAGGGAGGTTATATATTTTATCTATCAAAGAGATAGATAAAAACTATTTCAATCCCAATTCTTCATAAGCTTTTCGATAACCGATTTGCTTAACAGTTCCATTTTCTACTAAAATGGGGCGTTTTAACAACATACCGTCGCTTGCTAGCAACTCAGCTGCTTCTTGGTTTGACAGACTTCCTACCTTATCTTTCAGCCCCAATTCACGGTATTTGATCCCACTGGTGTTGAAAAATTGCTTCAACTCAAAACCCGAGGTTTCTAGCCAGTTTAAAATGACTTCTTGGCTAGGTGTTTCTTCAACGATATGGATGGCTTTATAGTCCACACCGAGTTGGTTTAATTCTTGTTTTGCTTTTTTACAAGTTGAACATTTTGGATATTCGATAAATTCTAACATGTCTTTCACTTTCTATTTTATATCTTTAAAATCTGCGCCTTCATGCTCCAAGAGCCAAGCTTTCTTTTCCACTCCTGCAGCATAACCTGTCAGACGCTTGCCAGCTCCCAGCACCCGATGACAAGGTACTAGGATAGACCACGGATTGCGTCCTATCGCTCCACCAATTGCTTGAGCAGAAGCCACTTGCAGGTCTTGGGCTATTTGTCCATAGGTCACTGTCTGACCATAAGGAATTTCCTGTAAATAGGACCAAACTCTCTTTTCAAAATCTGTTCCGATTGGAGCCAAGGGCAAGTTGGATAAATCCTGAGACTTTCCTTTAAAGTAAGCATCTAAGCAAGTAATAACTGGGTCTAAAATGGGATGACTAACAACTGCTTCTATCGTCTCATCTCCTAGTCCCCTCTCAAAATGCTTCTGCTCCTGCACCCAAATGCCATACAGATATTGCTCGTCAGCAACCAAAGACAAGGTTCCTATTGGCGAAAAGTAGAGCATTTTTACGTACTTCTTTTGCATTATTTCTTCAATTTTTGATAGGCCAAGCGTTCGCCATCAACTGGAACCTTACCAACCTGTTTAAAACCGAGTTTTTCAAAGATATGCTGCATGGCCTCGTTTGCAACATGCGTATCTGAGCGAAAATCTAGGTAATCAAATCCTTCAATCAAGCCTTCTAGGAAAGTCTGAGCAACCCCCTGTCCCTGGACATCTGCTGCCACAGCAATACGGTGAAAGACTAGGTACTCTGACTCTCCAGCTTGCCATTTTCCTTCATAAATGGCTTCATAGGCTGCCTCTGGACTCTTGGTCACAGATGCATAAGCTAGTAGTTCTCCCTCTTCCAAGGCTACGTAGGCTTGACCTGAGATAATATCCTCAGTAATAATATCAGCATTTGGATAACCATTTTGCCACTGGTCACTACCAGCATCTGCTAAACATTTTTTAGCGTCTTCCATCACCTGCATAATGGCATCTACTTCATTTGGAAAAGCTAAACGAATTTCCATCTTTTCTCCTCATTTCTGACTAGTTTCTCCCATCATAGCATAATTTAAGCCTTTTCACAAGCAGTTAAAACTTGACTTTCTGTTTTTGTTATTTTATAATCTAGTTATAAAAACTAGATAAAAAGGAGTTGGAAATGAAAACCACCTTTTCCTTCCCAAAATGGGCAGAAATTCCAAACATTGACCTCTATCTGGACCAGGTTTTACTCTATGTCAATCAGGTCTGCGCCCCTATCTCTCCTGATAAAGACAAGGGCCTGACAGCATCTATGGTCAACAATTATGTGAAACATGGTTACCTGACAAAGCCTGACAAGAAAAAATACCAACGCCAACAGATTGCCCGTCTGATTGCTATCACAACCCTCAAGTCTGTATTTTCTATTCAAGAAATAGCTCAGACACTTAATACTCTCCAAACTCAAGCAAGTTCAGACCAACTCTACGATGCTTTTGTGAACTACATGAACCAAGGAATTGATCCAGCTAACCCCATTATCCAAACCAGCTGCCAAACCGTTAAACTCTATCATCAAACTCTAGCCTTAATCGATCATACTCAAGAGGAGGTAATCCAATGAACACTAGTCTTAAACTCAGCAAACAACTCAGTTTTGGAGAGGAGATTGCTAATAGTGTAACCCATGCCGTAGGTGCAGTCATCATGCTCATCTTACTGCCTATTTCATCCACTTATAGTTATGAGACACACGGATTTTTATCATCTATCGGCGTTTCCATTTTCGTTATTAGTCTCTTTCTCATGTTCCTATCATCCACCATTTATCACTCTATGGCCTATGGTTCAACCCATAAATATGTCCTGAGAATCATTGACCATTCGATGATTTATGTGGCTATCGCAGGCTCTTATACGCCAGTCGTCTTAACCTTGATGAATAACTGGTTTGGCTATCTAATTATTGCCATCCAATGGGGAACGACTATCTTTGGTATTCTCTATAAAATCTTTGCTAAAAAGGTCAATGAGAAATTTAGCCTTGCTCTTTACCTGATTATGGGCTGGTTGGTTCTAGCTATCATTCCTGCCATTATCAGTCAAACAACTCCAATTTTCTGGAGTCTCATGGTAACTGGCGGACTCTGTTATACAGTTGGAGCTGGATTTTACGCTAAGAAAAAACCTTATTTTCACATGATTTGGCATCTTTTTATCCTAGCCGCATCTGCCCTCCAATACATCGCCATTGTTTATTACATGTAAAAAAGTTGAGAAATTCAATCTCAACTTTTTTCTTTACACATATTGATAAAGTACTGGTGCAAGCGCACATCGTCAGTCAATTCAGGATGAAAAGAAGTTACCAACATATTTTTTTCTTGGGCTGCAACGATTTGATTATCAACTGTTGCTAGAATTTCTACACCCTCTCCAACACTAGTGATAATTGGACCACGAATAAAGGTCATTGGAATCTGACCGACTCCCTTACATTCTGCTTCCGTATAGAAACTTCCTAGTTGGCGCCCATAGGCATTGCGCTCGACCACCATATCCATAGTTCCTAGATGACTCTCTTCCTGAGAAGTAATTTCTTTAGCCAGCAAAATCAAGCCTGCACAGGTTCCAAAGGCTGGTAAACCAGATAGAATGGCTTCTCGAATGGGAATCAGCATGTCCTGCTCACGTAAGAGCTTGCCCATGGTTGTAGATTCCCCACCAGGTAATATCAAACCCGACAAATCACTCTGATGTTTCTGAAAATCTTCTAAATTTCTGATTTCAACACTCTCGACACCTAATCGATCTAGCACTTTTGCATGTTCTGCAAAGGCCCCTTGCAAGGCCAATATTCCGATTTTCATCTATTTTCCTCGCTCTGCCATGAGAATTTGAATTTCATTTTCATTAATACCAACCATGGCTTCGCCTAGATCTTCAGAGATTTGAGCTAGGATTTGAGGATTACGGAAGTTAGTTACCGCTTTGACAATGGCACTCGCTCGTTTAACAGGATCTCCTGACTTGAAAATACCTGAACCGACAAAGACACCCTCTGCCCCTAATTGCATCATCAACGCAGCATCTGCTGGCGTTGCAACGCCTCCAGCCGCAAAGTTTACAACTGGCAATTTTCCATGTTCATGGACGTATTGAACCAATTCTACAGGTACCTGCAAGTCCTTAGCAGCAACATAAAGTTCGTCCTCTCGTAAGTTTTGAATACGGCGAATTTCCTGATTCATCATACGCATATGACGAACAGCTTGGACGATATCCCCCGTACCCGGTTCTCCTTTGGTACGAATCATAGAAGCACCTTCAGCGATACGACGCAAGGCTTCCCCCAAATCCTTAGCCCCACAGACAAAAGGAACTTGGAATTCTTTTTTGTCCACATGGAAACGGTCGTCTGCTGGAGATAAAACTTCACTCTCATCGATATAGTCAATCTCAATAGCCTCTAAAATCTGAGCTTCAACAAAATGCCCGATTCTGACCTTGGCCATTACTGGAATACTAACCGCTTCTTGGATTTCCTTAATCATCTTTGGATCACTCATACGGGAAACACCACCAGCTGCACGGATATCAGCTGGAATCCGCTCCAAGGCCATAACAGCAGCCGCACCAGCGGCCTCTGCAATACGGGCCTGTTCAGGATTCTGAACGTCCATGATAACCCCACCTTTGAGCATCTGTGCCAAGTTTTTATTTAGTTCATAACGATTTTCAGTCATTTCTTTTTCCTCATCATTTATATTGGTAGCTACCATTTCATTTTAAGTTAGATTAGAATGAAGTACAAGATAAAAAAATCATAATTGTATGGGTACAAAACAATCATGACCACCCGTCAAACGGGTGGTTTGTCCCAGGGCTATAAGCCCAAATTACCAGCCAGCGCCTAAAGACGCTGGCTTTCACTTTGTTCAAGCCTTATTGCTCTTGACTCGTCACTTGCCTCTCAAAGAGGCTTTAGTATTACTTACCACTATCCCTAAAGGGATCCTCATATTCTTTTACACTCAATTTACCTAGTGCTATATCATGCTTTACTCGTTCTCAAATTTTCATACTCGTGAAGAAATCATCCACTGGATAATTTCTTTAATCTTGGATATATTTCTTAATCGTGGCTTCATTAAGCCCTACTGTACTTACATAATAACCTTTCTCCCAGAAATGCCGATTTCCAAACTTGTACTTGAGATTGGCGTGTTTGTCAAACATCATGCGTGCACTTTTTCCTTTTAAATAACCCATGAAACTCGAAACACTTATCCTGGGTGGAATACTTACTAACATGTGTACATGGTCTGGCATTAAGTGACCCTCGATAATTTCAACTCCTTTATAACAACACAAACGATGAAATATTTCGCCTAAACTACTTCGATATTGATTATAGATGACTTTTCGTCTATACTTAGGGGTGAACACAATGTGATAGAACAGTGCCACTTTGTGTGCGATAAACTATGAGCCTTTTGTGCCATATTTTTCTCCTTTCGCTTTACAATTGGCTTGAACACCTTTATTGTATCGCGTTTGGAGTTTTTGGGGTATAACCTTCGACGCACACCCGCATAGCGGGTGGTTTTTTTGTCTCGCACCTAGCGGAGCGAGACGGACTAATAGTCACATAATAAAAAGACTCCGAAGAGTCTTCGCATTACTTATGCAATTCTTTATTACTCAATGTATGAAAAATCCCCCACAGAAGAATATTTACAATGATAAACAGCACTATTTCCACTAAATTAAAGTCTATCAAATTCCGTGACCGCATTGCCACCATAGCTTGGGAGTAGGGATAGATTAAAGATAATTTATCTGATACAAAAATCATCATAAATCCTACGAAAGTACCAATAGCACCAATTCCCACAGATTTACTGAAAACACGAGTTTTAGCTGTCACAAAAAACTGTACTGCCATCATACTAATTGTTCCAAAAATCCCCAATAAATCCCACTTGAGGTAGGTGAACAAATTAGAAATTTCTAAATGAGCTAGGTGAGCACTGACATAAAAAATACCAAACAAGAACAACTGTAAAACAGCAATAAACAAGATAATTACTATTTCTTTTGCCAACAATAATTTCCCAAGACTGACATTATTAGCTCTGAGAAATTCAATATTTTTTCTGTCAAACTCTTTTCCTAACATCATGGCTACATAAAGGCTAACCAAAATCGGAAAGAAAAGCTGGCTATAATAGAAGGTCAATTGTCCCCATAAAACAGGCACTTTTTCAATTTCTGCAACCATAGAATAAGCTGAACCAAAGTAAATCCCAAGACCAATCAGGCTACAAAAAGCTAAGAAGCAAATACCAATCATCAACATGGAAAATTTTTTGGTTTTCCGCCATTCTACTGATAGATAAGACATCATAGCTTGCCTCCTTTCTTTTCAACCAGATAGAGAGATAAGAAGAGATAGATTAGGGCTATTGGCAAATATGTAAAGAGTTTAAATCCTAGGTTTGTCGCCAAAACATAACTCACTTGACTGGCAACTTGCTGGTAATCCACCAGAGACATATATCCTATACCACCAAAAGGGAAAATTAGCTGTAGAAAAGCTGGTGCATGACCAAATCCAACACCAAGAAATCCTCCGAAAATCCCTAATGCCAGTATCAATGCCTGCTTCTTCAGTAAAAACTGCAAAGTCAAAAACAGACAGGTTAAGACAAAAGAGGCTAGCAAGAAAATGACGATTTGCCAGAGGATTAGGCTAACAGGCATTTCTAGACCTGATAAGATTGCAATTAACTGGGCTACTACTCCCTCCAAAAAAGCGAGGAAGGTCAAAATGAACATGGTCAGGCCAAGCTTACTCAGAAAGATATGCCGTACATTTTCACCATTTGCCAAAAGCAGTTTGAAAGTGTTGCCCTCCTTCTCGTTCTTGACAATCCGCGATACAAAGAGAGAAATCACAATAGGGAGAATCAAGCCATTTACTTCTTTTATCATATAGAAAATTAGGCTAATCTGGTGCATGTCTGGATTACTTAGGTAGCGTGTAGCGGCTGCAATTGCCCAAGCAAATCCGACTCCCATAACTAGTATGCTAACGAGGAAGGATTTGGTTCGTTTTGCCTTGAGCAATTCAATAGACAAATTATTCAACATAAGACTCACTCCTTGGTTAAGTTGAGGAAGATAGATTCCAAGGTTTCTTGTTCTTGCTTCACTTCATAAATTGGAACTTTCTCGACTATTAAATCTCGTAACAAACTAGAAATCTGCTGATCGGCAAGGTTAGTCAGCTTGAGTTTATCCTCTTGTATCTCCAACATCTTGCACGGATAACCAAATAACACTTGGCTAATGGCTTCACGTCGACCTCTAAAATCCCCACGCACTTCCAGCCATTTATTGGACTGAATTTTACGAATTTCTCCCTCGTAAACCAGTTGACCATGATTGATAATCCCCACACGGTCAGCTATATGCTCTACTTCAGAAAGGATATGGGTAGAGATGAAGACAGTAATGCCCTGTTCTTTTGCCAACTTGATAATCAGTTCCCTAATTTCATGAATCCCTGCTGGGTCTAGCCCGTTTGTTGGCTCATCCAGTATCAACAAACGCGGTTTCTTGACTAAGGCAAAGGCTAAAGCCAAGCGCTGTTTCATACCCAAAGAATAATCTTTAACCAATTTTTTCTTGTTTTTAGGTTGATCTAACCCAACAATTTTCAATGTTTCCTGAATATTTTTCTTATCAAATCCTAGGATTTTTTGGAAGACCAAGAGATTTTCATAGCCAGTCAAATTAGGATAATAAGACGGTTCTTCAATCATAGAGCCAATCTGATTAAGATACTGCTTGTCCGTACCTATAGATTGACCGAACACTTCAATCTCCCCAGCTGTACGAGAAATCAAAGACAAAATCATCTTCATTGTGGTTGTTTTCCCAGCTCCATTTGGACCTAGAAAACCATAAATCTCACCTTGTTGAACTGATAAGGAACTAAGGTTAACAACCTGAGTGTCCTTAAATCCCTTTTGTAAGTTTTTTATCTGTAAAACATTACTAATCATTATGAACTTCCTCCTTTAAACCAAATAATTTTCTATAATTTTGATTTCTATAAATCAAATTATCATGAGTATCTTTGATAACATCTCTACTACTCTTATCAACAAAAATCATAGCATCAACATAATTCACAATATCTAATTGGTGACTCACTATTACCATTGTTTTGTCTGAATAAAATGGATTACTCCACCACCAGCACCAAGAACGTTATCAAGTTCTTCAAGAGTCAATTCTTGAAGAGAATTCATTGCTTCAATCTCAACGAGATTCATTTGTTGTTTAGCCATTTGGAAATACCTCACTGATTAAAATTTATTTGAGAAGTATCTCTATCTAGGTTATGTCTTTATTATAGACATGCTAGATTAATTTTAAACTAAGCTAACCTTAATTTTACATTAAGATTAAAGTATTTTATCTTTTTTCACTCTTTTAAATGGTATAATATAGATAAGCGAGGTAAGATTATGAATTTCGAACAACAACTCCTGAATAAGCACATCCTTATTATTGATGACGATAAAATTTTAAACTCTTCCATAAGAGATATTCTCACTGCATACGGATTTTCCAATCTAACATCAGCCTATGATATAGAATCTAGTTTGGACATGATTGAAACAGAGCAGTTCGACCTTTTCCTTTTGGACATTATGCTCCCCGATGGTGATGGCTACACATTAGCAAAACATATCCGAAAAAAAGGCGATACTCCTATCCTCTTTCTGACTGCCAAAAATAATCCTGAAGATGAGGTAGCTGGTTTCAATGCTGGTGGTGATGATTATGTCATGAAACCCTTCATTCCAAAAAATCTTATCTATCGTATTATGGCTCTGCTCCGGAGAAGCTATAAATCAGAACAGGAAGCAATACAGATTGGACAGACTTTGGTGAGTTTTCGGAATGCAACAGTACAAAAAAATGGAGCAGAAATTTCTATTACGCCAATTGAAATTCAGATTTTGAAAAAACTTTACGATAATAAAAATTACATCGTTTCAACTGAATCTCTCTGTGATACGATTTGGGGAGTGGATAGCTTTGGTTATGAAAACTCTTTGACTGTACATATTCGGAAAATTCGAGAAAAAATAGAAGAAAATCCTTCAAAACCTCAATATTTAAAGACAGCTAAAGGGCTGGGATATAAATTGTTATCATGATTATGAACCAAACCAAAATTTTAAGGTATTCACTAAAGAAATTTATCTTTTTTTCCATCATTATCTTTATTACCAATATTATTCTAATTGCCAGTTTTGTTTTTTACATTAGGGAAAAGCAAACTGCTACTGAGACTGTGAAAATAATTTCTGAACACATTACCATCACAAAAAATAACGTCCACATACCTAAAAATGATATCTCTAGTCTAAAAGAACAAAAGTTATGGCTCATGGTATTGGATAAGCAGACTGGAAAACAAGTGTACGAACAGTATAAACCTACAGAAGTTCCTTCGCAATTTGACTATGGGGACATTTTACAGTTTTCTCGCTATTATCTTTCAGATTATCCTGTTTTTAGTCAGATAAAAGGTGGCTACATCATTGTTGTTGGTTTTCCAAAAGATAAAATTGCTCGTTATAGTTATAATTACTTAGATATAGATAGTATTCGCCTGATTCCACTAGTAGCATTTGGAGTATTGCTTTTCAACTGCCTTTATTTCGCTTTTCTTTACCACTATGGTGTGACGCATATCAATCGTAAAATTGCGCCTCTTGTAACTGCTATTCAGAATCTCCCAGATGGTTTGAAAAATCCAATAAATTCTATATCAGAACTAGAATATCTTACAACTGCAATTAATCAAACCGATACTCTACTCAAAGAGAATGAAGTCTTTAAAGAGCAATGGATTTCAGGAATTGCACACGATATCAAAACACCTCTTTCTGTCATCATTTCTAACGCGTCCTTGTTAAATGATTCTGAACTAGATACACAGTCTAAAAAACATATTCGCCCAATATTGGCAGAATCCTATTACATCCAAAATATTTTAAATGACTTAAATATAGTAGCTCGCCTTTCATCCGGTCATCTTCAATTAAACCAGACTGAAACAAAAATTATCCCCTTCTTCAAAGACATTCTCATCCATATTTTAAATCAAGAAATCTGGAGTGATTTTGAATTTGAATTTGATTACGATTATTCACTTGTTAATCAAACTATCATGATTGAGCAATTTTTAATCACAAGAGTTATCCATAATATCATCTACAACTCTGTTTTACATAACGAAAAGGGTTGCACAATAAGAATCAACTTATTCAAAAAAGATACAAATGTAATTGTCGAAATCAAAGATAATGGACAGGGAGCTTCACCAGAAAAAATTGCTGAACTTAATGAATTATCTTTTAAAAACATTGATATTTCTAAAATTAGAACGACTGGAATTGGGCTAAAAATTTCAAAACAAATTGTTGATTTGCATCAGGGCTCTATTTCGTTTGCTAGTGTCCAAAATGAATTCTTTGAAAGTATCATTTCACTTCCGATCTTCAACATTACCAATCATGACCACCCGTCAAACGGGTGGTTTGTCCCAGGGCTATAAGCCCAAATTACCAGCCAGCGCCTAAAGACGCTGGCTTTCACTTTGTTCAAGCCTTATTGCTCTTGACTCGTCACTTGCCTCTCAAAGAGGCTTTAGTATTACTTACCACTATCCCTAAAGGGATCCTCATATTCTTTTACACTCAATTTACCTAGTGCTATATCATGCTTTACTCGTTCTCAAATTTTCATACTCGTGAAGAAATCATCCACTGGATAATTTCTTTAATCTTGGATATATTTCTTAATTGTGGCTTCATTAAGTCCTACTGTACTCACATAATAACCATCCGCCCAAAAATGCCGATTCCCAAACTTGTACTTGAGATTGGCGTGTTTGTCAAACATCATGCGTGCACTTTTTCCTTTTAAATAACCCATGAAACTCGAAACACTTATCCTGGGTGGAATACTTACTAACATGTGTACATGGTCTGGCATTAAGTGACCCTCGATAATTTCAACTCCTTTATAACAACACAAACGATGAAATATTTCGCCTAAACTACTTCGATATTGATTATAGATGACTTTTCGTCTATACTTAGGGGTGAACACAATGTGATAGAACAGTGCCACTTTGTGTGCGATAAACTATGAGCCTTTTGTGCCATATTTTTCTCCTTTCGCTTTACAATTGGCTTGAACACCTTTATTGTATCGCGTTTGGAGTTTTTGGGGTATAACCTTCGACGCACACCCGCATAGCGGGTGGTTTTTTTGTCTCGCACCTAACGGAGCGAGACGGACTAATAGTCACATAATAAAAAACTATCTGACCTTAACTTAAGGCCAGATAGTTCATCATTTTTATTTTTCAGCTGTAAGTGCAGCCATTGTGATGTAGTTATATGGTTTGTTGAAGTGTGGCAAGAAGAATAGGTCTGTCAATGCCAATTTATCAATTGTCACATGCTCTTGGATAGCAAGTGAGAACATGTGGATTCCCATGCTGATTGCAGAATCGTGTGAAACCATTTGTGCACCAAGAATTTCACGGCTATCTTTGTCAAAGACAATCTTGATGGCAACTTCATGGTTATCATGTTTCATGAATTCTGGTTTTTGAAGATCGTTAAAGCCTGTTTCAGTTGCGTTGTAACCAGCAGCTTTAGCTTTTTCAAGAGTCAAACCAGTTGAAACCATGTGAAGACCGTAGATTGAGATACCATTTGAACCTTGAACACCAATTCCTTCCAATTCATGTCCACAAGCGTTGTATGCACCAACGATACCAGTACGAACAGCATTTGAAGCAAGAGCGATGTAGCTAGTGTCTTTACGAGCGTTGTCATAAACAGTCGCACAGTCACCTACTGCGTAAACGCCTGGGATAGATGTTTCTTGTTTCTTGTCTACAAGGAAGGCACCGTTACGGAAGAGTTCAATTTTTCCATCAGCAAGGGCTGTGTTTGGACGGAAACCAACTGCAAGGATAACCATATCCACATCGAAAGTTTCTTTATCAGTAATCAAGCGTTCAACTTTACCGTCACCCTCAATTGCTTTAACAGTTTGACCAAGCGCCAAGCGGATGTTGTGGTCTTCCAAGTTCTTCGCCATCATTTGAGTGAAGTCTTTGTCGTAGTATCCGTTCAAGACAGTATCTACGATGTCAACAAGGACAACTTCTTTTCCAAGACGCTCAAAAGCTTCAGCAAGTTCAACACCGATGTATCCACCACCAACAACGGCGATACGGTCAAGGTGTTGGCTCTTGTCAGCAAGTTTATTAATAACTTCTTCAGCATTTTGGTACAATTTCACGAATTGTACGTTTTCAAGAGTTGCTTTAAATTCACGGTTTCCTTTAACAATTTCAACACCTTCGATTGGTGGCAAGATTGGTGTAGAACCCGTAGCAAAAATCAATTTCTCGTATGATTCTTTGTGTTCTTTTCCTTCAACTTCAGCTGTAACTACTTTGTTATCATAGTCGATTGAAAGAACTGGTGAATTCATGTAAACCTTAGCACCTTTAGCTTCCAATTTTTCTTTATCAGAATAGAACAAGCCTTCAGCACCGTCAATTTGTTCACCAATCCAAAGAGCCATTCCACATCCTAGGAAAGAGATGTTAGAGTTCTGGTCAAATACAACGATTTCGTTCTCATTTCCAAAATTATCCAACATAGTATTAATACATGCTGTACCAGCGTGGTTAGCACCAACTACAACGATTTTACTCATAGAAAAATTCCTACCTTCAATTTTAAATTTACTCTTCTAGTATAACATTTACTGTTAGCGTTTACAAGAGTTTAGTTAATTTTCCCGATTTTTTTGTAAAAAAATGTAAATAATCTGTATTTTATCAGTCTTTCTTACAATTACTCTTTTTTTCTGAGCATATTTCTTGACAAGTTTACAAATTTTATTTGTGAAAACGCTGACTTTATGGTATGCTAGTATCATGGAAAGAAAATGTAAGGGGTTAAATTTAATATAAATTTACTATATTTCAGCCTTCTTTTCATAAGAGAAAGGAGTTGGTAGCTTGCCTCTTAGTTCACATTCCGAACGGCTAATGGGGACTACTATCACTATTTCATTAGTAGATGAGCGAGCCGATAGCTTGATCCAGAAATCCTTTGATTTACTCAGAGAGCTCGAATACCGCTTCAATGCCAATAGCCAAGAATCTGAGTTGATGGAAATCAATCATCAAGCTGGAATAGCCCCCGTCAAGGTTCATCCAGACCTGTTCGAACTGATTTCACTTGGATTAGAGCATAGCCTCGCGCCATCTAGCCATCTCAATATCAGCATTGGTCCCTTGATTCAAACCTGGCGTATCGGTTTTTCAGATGCCAAAGTTGCCCAGCCTCAAGAAATCGAATCAATTCTCCCTTTAATCAATCCTCATTATATCGAGTTAGATTCTTCTACTTCTACTGTGTTTCTAAAACAGAAAGGAATGAAGATAGACCTAGGTTGTTTAGCCAAGGGTTATAGTGCGGATAAAGTTGCTCAATTTCTGAGAAAAGAGGGAGTGACATCTGCCTTGATCAATCTGGGAGGGAATATCCTGACTATTGGAAAAAATCAGGCAAGAGGGGATCAGCCTTGGCGAATTGGGATTCAAGACCCAGCCAATCCGAGGGGAAATCACTTAATGACCATCCCTGTTGTCAATAAATCTGTCGTGACTTCAGGCATTTATGAACGTCACCTGACTGTCGATGGAAAAGATTACCATCATATTTTTGACAGCCAAACAGGTTATCCTGTTGAAACGGAACTAGCGAGTCTAACAATCATCTCTGATAAATCAGTTGATGGTGAAATCTGGACAACTCGTCTATTTGGAGAAAGACCTGCTTCTATCCTCTGGCAAGTCGAAAGTTTGGAGGGCATCGAAGCTATCCTCATCGATAAGGAAGGTCACCTAAGCTGTTCTTCAGGAATGCCTACTCTATAGAAACAAATGTTTCAATGGAGTTTTAAAATTGTATTATGTAAAAAGAGAAAGGAAATCTCATGTTAAAACTTATTGCTATTGTTGGAACAAATTCAAAACGTTCTACAAACCGCCAATTGCTTCAATACATGCAAAAACACTTTGCTGAAAAAGCTGAAATTGAACTTGTTGAAATTAAAGACATTCCTGTCTTCAACAAACCAGCTGACAAGCAAGTACCTGCTGAAATTTTAGAAATTGCTGCTAAAATTGAAGAGGCAGATGGCGTTATTATTGGTACTCCTGAGTATGACCACTCTATCCCAGCTGTTTTGATGAGCGCTCTTGCTTGGTTGTCTTATGGTATCTATCCACTTTTGAACAAACCAATCATGATTACAGGTGCTTCATATGGTACGCTTGGTTCATCACGTGCCCAATTACAACTTCGCCAAATCTTGAATGCCCCAGAAATCAAAGCAAGTGTCCTTCCAGATGAATTCTTGCTTTCACATTCTCTTCAAGCCTTCAATCCAAGTGGAGATCTAGTGGATCTTGATGTTATCAAAAAATTAGATGCCACTTTTGACGACTTCCGTATCTTTGTAAAAATTACAGAAAAATTGCGCAACGCACAAGCCCTACTTCGCAAAGATGCTGAAGACTTTGACTGGGAAAATTTGTAAGATAGGAGACCAAAAAGAATGAAATTTGTTGGACTTGTAGGATCAAACTACGATCAATCATATAACCGTAAACTCTTGGAATTCATCCGTCGTCACTTCAAACTCAAATTTGAATTAGAAGTTCTCGAAATTGATGAAGTTCCAATGTTTAACCAAGACGAAAAATGGGACGAAAGCTTCCAATTGCGTCTCTTGTATAACAGAATTACGCGTGCTGATGGTGTCATTATTGCTACTCCTGAGCACAACCACACAATCTCAGCTTCTCTTAAATCAGTTCTTGAATGGCTTTCATACGAGGTTCATCCATTTGAAAACAAACCAGTCATGATTGTGGGAGCTTCTTACTACGACCAAGGTACTTCTCGTGCCCAAGTTCACCTTCGTAAGATTCTTGACGCTCCAGGTGTCAATGCCTACACTCTTCCAGGAAATGAATTCCTTCTTGGTAAAGCTAAAGAAGCTTTTGATGTTAATGGAAATATCACGAATGAAGGAACTGTTAATTTCCTTGAAACATGCTTGGACAACTTTGTAAAATATGTGGGAGTCGTTTCAAAATTGAAAAAACCAAAACCAATTGAGCCAGAAGATTTATATTGTACAAATTCAATTGCAACTACTATCCAAGGTGTTGATCCAGATGATCCTGAATGGGTAGAAAAAGCTGCTGAACTTGTTGGAGCTGTTTCTGGAGATACTTACGTTAAATTAGACCACGGTATCTTGACAGTTAACCAACTTGACATGTTCTTGAAAGCAATGCCATTTGAATTGACATTTGCAGATGATAATAATCAATTCTTGTACTTTAATAACGCACACCAAGACCCAGATACAATGTTTGGTAAACGTGTCCGTGCTCAATCAGGAAATAGATTAGGAACAGTACACGGTACATTGCCAGATTCTAGAATGAAAAACGTTGAATGGGTTGTCGGCGTATTGCGTAATGGGGACCAAGAATATGTCCGTACAATTGTACCAGGAACACCTGAAGGTGTTATTAATACCCATAATTACCAAGCAATGTACTATCCAGATGGTTCATATGCTGGAATCAATGAAATCATCTTTAATTTCCAACCATGGCTTGACTGGTACCTTAATACAACTGGTCAACGTCTAGTTGGTGGAAATGCTGCAGCTCCTGCTGGCGGACATGGTCACGGCGATGCAGATGCTACATCTGGAGCTTCTGATGCAGGTGATGCTGGAGGCCACGGTGGTGGCGCAGACGCTACATCTGGCGCAAGTAACTAATAATAGTTTTGGGAACCATATTGGTTCCTTTTTTAGCGAAAAAAGACTAGCAGACAAAAACTGCTAGTCTTTTGGTTATTATTTTATCTATCCTTATTAAAAGAAAGAATACTTATTATGAATTTGGATCATCGAGACTACGGCCATGTAAACCTTTTTCACGTTGTACCTGACGTAGTTTCTCTGGTGTAACATCATTTCCTTCTTCATCCACAATTTTTATTCCCTCGATGTGGTGACGAACAGTGCGACGATAACCTTCGATGTACTCCTCACGTAGTTTGGCTTGTTCTACTTTTTCTTCTGGGGTCAAGCCTTCTATTTTTTTCTTTTTGGCAAGCTCGTTGATACGATCAATTTTTTTAGGATCCATGTTTCTCTCCTTTATGATAGGATTTAATCCGTTTAACAGATTTTATTTGGTATTGATTTGGTTAAAACGTGCAAGTTTAGCTGCTTTTTGAGTTAAATGAGACAAGATAGCCAAACGATTTTGACGGACAGCCTGATCTTCGGCCATAACCATGGTATTCTCAAAGAATGCATCAATGACTGGGCTAAGAGCAAAGAGTTGTTTCAATTGCTGACTGGCATATCCTGATAAAATAAGTGATTCTACTGCTTCCGCCAAAGCTTTTTCTTGGTCATTTTCAAAAAGTGCTGAATCAACTGTTGCAACTCCTTCTACCTTTTCAGCCAAGTTAAAGGCACGAGAAAGTGATTCAACAGATGGTTTGAAGTCTTCTTCCTTGCTTGCTTCTACGAGAGCACTTGCTGCTTCCAACATATCCGCCACAACAAAGTTTGATCCTGCAAGAACGGCTTCCTTGATATCTTTTGGAGTAGAACCCATCATCTTATCAACACGAGCCTTGATAAAATCCATAACCTCTGCCTTATTTTCATAAGTCAAGCTATCAAATTTCAATGCATAAAGGCTATCTATCAGCTCGTCCATAGCAATGTGCCAACCAAAGGCATCCAAGATACGAACAACACCTTGGGTCGCACGACGAAGGGCATAAGGGTCATTAGAACCTGATGGAATCAAGCCTACTGAGAAGAAACTCAAAATCGTATCCAATTTGTCTGCAATGGCTAGAATGGCTCCAACCTTGCTCTCTGGAAGTTCTCCTTCAGCTGAAGTAGGCATGTAGTGTTCACGAATAGCAGCTGCCACCGCTGGAGTTTCACCAGCAAGAAGGGCATATTTCTCACCCATAATTCCTTGGAGCTCGTCAAATTCGCCAACCATACCTGTCAACAAGTCAAACTTGTAAATGGCTGCTGCACGAGCTAAGTCAATCGTTTCATCCGCTGACAAACCAGCTTTTTCTGCCAAGAGAATAGCAATCTGCCCCGTACGAATCATGTGTTCACGAAGGGAACCAATCTTCTCATGGAAGGTGACATTGTTTAATTTTTCAACAAGATCTGAAATCACCAATTTTTGGTCTTCACGCCAGAAGAATTCACCGTCTTCTAAGCGAGCTACTAAGACTTTTTCATTTCCTTTAATGACATTTTCCAAATACTCTGCGTTTCCGTTACGAACAGAAATGAAGTTTGGCAATAGTTTACCGTCTTGATCACGAACAACAAAGTAACGTTGGTGTTCTTTCATTGAAGTCACCAAAACTTCTTCTGGAACTTCAAGGTATTTGGCATCAAAACTTCCCATAAAGGCAGTTGGGTATTCAACCAAGTTCAAGACTTCATTAAGCAAATCAGCATCAATCTCGATGCGTACACCATGCTTAGCTTCGATTGCCTTGATTTGGTCAACAATCATTTGCTCACGTTCACGTGGATCTGCGATTACAAACTGCTTACGAAGATTTTCTTCATAGCTCAATGCTGACTGAATTTTGGTTTCTTTCCCCAAGAAACGATGACCACGGCTGACACGATCTCCCTTGATATCAAGGAAATCCAAATCAAATTCTTCTTCATCTAAAAGAACAGTTAAAGTGTGAACAGGACGAATGTATTCAAAGCTATTTCCAGCCCAGTGCATGCTGACAGGGAAAGTCAAGGACTTCAAGACATCTACAACACCAGGAACAATTGCTTCAACTGCTTGACCAATTTCTTCCTTGGTAACATAGACATATTCTTCACCCTTGATTTCACGGAATTCGATATCTTCAACAGTCAATCCTTTTCCACGAACAAATCCTTGAGCTGCTTTGGTAAAATTTCCATCACTATCCAAGGCAATTTTCTTTGCTGGCCCCTTAAAATCTTCAGTCAAATCAACCTGTTTGTCTGCTAAACCAGTAACTCGAACAGCCAAACGACGTGGTGTTGAGAAGGTTTGAATAGCTTCAAAAGACAGGCGGTTTTCCTTGAGGAAGGCTGCCATTTTTTCGCCTAGTTGTTTTTCACTTGGTGTGACAACATAGGCTGGTAATTCTTCAAGACCGAGTTCTACTAATAAGTTTTTTGTCATGTTTTTTCCTTTACATTTTCTTCAATCTTTTTTGATATGCACCTTAGGTACTGGGGACGTCGCTAACTAACTTTGTGAGTCTGTATGGAAATCTAATACTAAATTGATCAAGATTTCCAACAGTCTCATCAAAGTGGATTTAGCTGACTAATTTTTGAACCTAAGGTTTCAAAAATCCCCACATAACAGTACGGCGGTGCATATCCCTCTAGCAAGTCTTCGACTTGCCTCTAACGATTTTAGAGCACAATATTACTCACTATTCTGCGTCTTCTGCTAGGAGTTTAGCTCGTGTTGCTTCATCCAAAAGCGGGTAGCCTAGGCGTTTGCGTTCTGCGACAAAGGTTTTAGCTACGACACGGGCCAAGTTACGGATACGGGCGATATAGCCTGCGCGTTCGGTTACAGATACGGCACCACGCGCATCAAGCAGGTTAAAGGTATGTGAACATTTGAGAACATAGTCATAGGCGGGGTGAACCAAACCTTCTTCCAAAGTACGACCAGCTTCTTTTTCAAACTTATCAAAGTTTTCAAGCAACATTTCTTGATCCGAAATTTCAAATGAATATTTTGAGTGTTCGTACTCAGGCTGGATGAAGATTTCTCCGTATTTTACACCATCAGCCCATTCGATATCATAGACAGAGTCTACTTCTTGAATGTAAGAAGCCAAACGCTCTAAACCATAGGTAACTTCCGCCGTCACAGGGCCAGTTGCCAATCCACCGACTTGTTGGAAATAAGTGAACTGAGTGATTTCCATACCGTCAAGCCAAACTTCCCAACCAAGACCAGCTGAACCAGTTGATGGGTTTTCCCAGTTATCCTCAACAAAACGGATGTCGTGCTCCAAAGGATTGATTCCCAATTTTTCCAAAGACTCAAGGTAAAGTTCTTGGATGTTTGATGGAGATGGCTTCATGACCACCTGGAATTGGTGGTGTTGGTAAAGACGGTTAGGGTTTTCTCCGTAACGACCGTCAGCAGGACGACGTGATGGCTCTACATAAGCCGCATTCCATGGCTCAGGTCCGATAGCACGAAGGAAAGTGTAAGGACTCATTGTCCCCGCACCTTTTTCATTGTCATAAGCCTGCATAAGCATACAACCTTGGTCATTCCAAAATTGTTGCAAAGTCAAAATAATTTCTTGAAATGTTAATTTCTTAGACATTGTTTACTCCTTTTTATATAAATTACTTGCGACACGAGTCTGCCTCGTCGATCATACGAGGCAAGACGAGTTAGTACTGCGTCTAGCTCAGGCACTCTAGTGCCGAGCGTGGGGCAGTCCGACTATAAGGAGGTTTCTGCCACTGACGCAGTGGAAAGTCAATTTTTTAGACATTGTTTACTCCTTTAATTTATATTATCTTCTTAGATTTATTTTTCAAGCAACCAAGAAAAGGCTGGGTCCTGAAAAATATGACGTTTAGGAACAGTTTGTAAATTCTGATCGCATTCATCTATTGTACCTAATTTCAAAACACAGACTTCTGGTATATTTTCTTGAACAGTGAAAATTTGACTATGACAGTTCTGGCAGTAATAACGCTGTTTTCCTGGAGAAGAACTATAGGAAACAAGCTTTTCTTTTCCATGCAATACTAGCTTTTCACTGCTAACTTTAGCATTAACTGTATAGGCAGACGCAGTTGCTTTCCGACAAAATGAGCAATGACAAAAAACTAATTCCGATAATTCCTCATCTAGAGTGTAGGTCACTGCTTTACATAAACAAGATCCTTTAAGCATTATGCTCCTTTCTACTTAGGCATTAGACGAATTCAAAAAGAACCGAATTTCAACACCCAAGCCTTGCGACTAGGGGCGTCAGAAACGCGGTTCCACCCTAATTTATTACTTCATTGTTTTTGAAAATACTACAGAAAGCGCCAGCACTTTATTTTGCCCTACTTGGCTCCCACTATCCCAAGCTCGCTTGAAGAACGCCATAAGACTTTCTTTCCTGCAGACTATTATATCAAAAATCAGAAGAATGTACAATTCTTTTTATGATTTTCTAGAAATCCATATCATCAACTCGTGGAGCACCCGACTGGACAGCTATCGTTTTTAAGGTTTCTCGCTCCTCATGACTCAGTTCAATTGCAAAGCAATCAAGATTAGCCTGAATACGAGACGCAGTGACAGATTTTGGAAGTGGTAAAAATCCTTCTGCTAAGCTCCAGGCCAAGGCTATCTGGGCAACCGATTTTTCGTGATTTGCTGCGATTTCTTGGACTTCCTTGCTATCAAACAGTTCTCCCTGACCAAAAGGTCCCCAAGCTTCCAATAAGATTCCTTTTTCTCGACAGTAATCAACGACTTCCTCTTGATACACACCTGGAGCCAAACGAACTTGATTGACCGCTGGAAGAATTTTTGCTGTTTCAAGCAAGGCATCCAAATGCTTGGGAAGGAAATTACTAACTCCGATAGCACGGATTTTACCTTCTAGGTAAAGATCCTCCATCGCTCTCCAAACTTCTGAATTTCGGATTTTCCAGTGGTTATTTTCTCTGAGTGGTTTTGGATTTGGCCAATGAATCAAATACAAATCCAAATAATTCAAACCCAGCTTCTCTAAAGACTCTTCAAAAGCCTGACGAGCTTGCTCATAGGTGTGGTTTGTATTCCAGAGTTTGCTGGTTACAAAAATTTCCTCCCTAGGAATCCCACTATCTTGAATAGCACGACCAACGCTTTCTTCGTTTTTATAGATGGCAGCCGTATCGATATGGTGATAGCCTGCCTTTAAAGCCTCCAAAACTGCTTGGTAGGCAATTTCTCCATTCTCAGCTTTCCAGGTTCCAAATCCTAGAACTGGAATTGTAACGCCATTGTTTAAAGTATAAGATTTCATTTTTTTCCTTTCTAAATTAGAAGAAAATCCAAAGAGCCAAATTTTCAAGGAAAACTTATCTCTTTAGATTTTGTGTATTATTGATTGCGGTCGTAATAGAGCTGGTGAGCTTTAAGACGAGTATCTAACAAATCTGGAATGGTCACAAAGTCATAACCTTGACCTTTCAAATAGTCAATAACCTTCGGTAGAGCATTGACCGTCTCAGCATGGATATCATGCATGAGAATAATAGAACCATTCTTGACTTCTCGTTGAATTTCTGTCAAAATCGCTGCTTCATTTTTGTTCTTCCAGTCCAGACTATCCACATCCCACATAATAAAGCTCAAATCAAGGCCATTGCGAATGTCGTCTGTAATGGCTCCATAAGGTGGACGCATGAGTTTAGAACTAGAGCCCAGCACCTTAGTTAGCGCATCCTCAGTATCAGTAATTTGTTTTTTAGCTTCGTCAAGCGAAAGTTTTGAAAGCACTGGATGGCTCCAACTATGGTTCCCAATGACATGACCATCTGCTTTCATGCGTTTCAAAATCTCTTCGTTTCCAGAAACATTCTTACCTAAAACAAAGAAAGTTGCCTTGATACCATACTTAGAAAGGGTATCTAAGGCTTGATTTGTCGTTGCAGGATTCGGGCCATCATCAAAAGTCAAGGCTACTACTTTACGATTTTTCTTTTCATAATAAGCCTTGTAAAGTTCAGCATCCTTATCTAATAGATAAGAGGACTGAATGACCTCAAAGAAACTAGATACTGGCAAGGCAATCTCGTCTAGATTTTCCACTGATTGACTTGGATAAAGGATAATTTGGCTATCCTTATAATCAAAGTTCCATGCAGACAAGTCTTGATCAGAGAAGCTTTTAACAAGCTGATCAATCTTTTCTTGCTCCACTTTCTTATCCTGTAAGAAAGAGGTCATTTCTTTAATCAGCTGTTCTTTGGCTTTACTAACATCTGAAAATAATTGATTAAGTGTGAAAGTTTTACCATCTTCTGTCAAATGTACTTTTGCCAGACTAATTTTTTCAGTCTCTTCAACTTTTGACGAAGTTAAATCATAGACTTGTTTCATCACACTTCGGTTGACAATCCCTTTTAAAGTCGAATCCTGTTTCTCCGCATAATAAAAAACCAGATTTTCCTTGTCTTCCAGATTTTCCTTAATATCCTGTGTCATGATTTCTTTTACAGATGAAATCACTTGCTCCCCTTGTAGAGGATAATAGGCAATCACTTCGGCTTGACCCTTACGAAAATGATTTTTCTGATTTCCCTCACTCAATTGATCATCTTTCTCTTTTTTGAGCGATTCAATCCTTTGTTCAAAACTTTGCTTTGTATATATTTTGTATCCAATCATTGAACCAAGGACACAAATACTTACTGAAAAGATAGCAACTAGGGCTATTAAACCGATTCTCTTTTTATCATGCTCAACACGATTTGCTCTACTTTTATCCATAAGACCATCATATCAAATTAAGGCTATAATTTCAATGATTTTAAAGGAAATAGTATATTAAAAAAGAGAGGAAGTGTACTGACCCCAAAAAGTTAGACAATTAATTTAAGCA